>QBXD01000004.1 GCA_003283875.1 SAR116 cluster bacterium AG-321-A13
TAGAAACCTGTTCACAACTTGACGGGGATGGAGTTTTTGAAGGTAAATATAATACATCTGGCTCCATTCTGATTAGAAATAAGTTTATAGGTGAACTTTCAGCTGATCAAATAATAGTTGACGAAAAAGGCATTATTGAAGGTACTATAAAATCGACTGAGCTTATTGTAAGTGGGAATGTTAGTGGTAAAATTAACTCAGATAGCATTGTTATAATGGAAAATGGAGCAATATCAGGTGATATAGTTTATAAGCAAATTGCTGTATTTGAGGGTGGTGTCATAAACGTTGCAGGTATGAAGCAGGCAGAACAAAAAGAAGAAAAAGTTGTTGAAATAATGCACAAAGTAGCTGATTAGTAACTTAAGTTTTAACTACAAACTCTAGGCCTGCCATTGATCCTACATAGAAATTTGGTTTGGTTTTTTTCAATTTTATTATAGTGCCTGAAACTTCTACATCAATACCATTTGGGTAAATTCTAATGATTTTACCGTCATTTTGAGTATCGTGGTCGGTACAATCAACCTTTACCTTTTGATCTAAATGCATAATCTACCTCCTTTTAACTCTAAACAGAATATTTTTTTAAATCGTCTAATCTTACCAATGAAAGAGTGGCTATATTAGTTGATTTTAATATTACTTTAGGAGCTTTACCTGCTTCAAATGCTTCTTGCCACCTTGAGGCACAAAGACACCAACTATCACCTTCAGTTAATCCTTTAAAATTATATTCAGGTATAGGTGTGCTTAGGTCATTACCAACTGATTTTGAAAAAGATAAAAAATTTTTTGTCATTATACAACAAACTGTATGGAGTCCTAAATCATCTGGCCCTGTGTTACAACAGTTATCTCTGTAAAACCCAGTAGTAATATCAGATCTGTCATTAGAAAGCTTGCAAGGCTCAAGATCATTTCCAAGAACATTTAATTGCTTATTATTTCCAACGCCATGAGAAAAACCATCCATTATTAACTCTCCAATTTTATTAACTCGTTTGAACTATTCTCAATGATAGTTTCTAATTTTTTTAAAAATTCTATTTTTGACAAACCTGGTTGTATCTCAGGAAGAATTTTTATAGTAATAGATTTTGATTTAAGCCTACTAGGGTATTTGATAAAACTATTTTTAGGCCATAACAAACCAGCATTATGAGCAACTGGAACTACTGAAACTTTAGTTTGAGAGTATAAAAAAAACACTCCAGGAAGATATGGTTTTTCCTTAGTAGAAACGCCAGGTGACACCCTAGTTCCTTGAGGAAAAATCATCATTGATCGTTTTTCTTTTACTGCTCGCTTAGCATTTCTTCCCATTTTTTTTAATGCGTTTATACCTTGATCTCTTGTGATTGGAATAGCCCCAGATCTTAAAAAATATAAACCAATTACAGGTAAAAAAATCAAAGCTTTTTTTAAAACTATTGATGGCATTGAGAAAAGGTCCGTACAAAAAACAGTTTCCCAAGCAGATTGGTGCTTTATAGCATAAATAACAACTTTATTTTTTGAAGGAATTTTACCTATTACTCTGATATCAGTATTTAGCCACCATTTCATTCCTTTAGTCATTATAAGACACCAAATCCTATTAACAAAAATAACAACTGGTCTTGGAAATAAAAGACATGGCAAACATATCGTGACTAAAATACTAGTCCCAATGTAGAATTGAATATTAAATAAAAAAGATCTTAAAAGATTCATGTTACTTTATCAAAAGCTCTAAAATTATATTTTAGAAAGAGTAAAATAGTGTTTACCAGTTTCTAAACTTTTTATTGAAATATCATATCCTTCATTTTCAGAAAAATGTGAGAAATCAATCGGACTAGCAGGATCATCTGAAATAAATACAACAGCTTTACCTTTATCTAATGTTTTTAAAACTCTTTTTGCTTTTAAAACTGGTAACGGACACTTTAATCCAGTGAAATCATATTCTTCTATCAAAACAGTTACTCCATAAGAATTGATATAAATGTAAAGTTTTATACATATTTACACTACTAAGCCAATTTAATTTTACTTGTACGGCATTAATCTTAAATGTAATAGGTAATATATGAGTATATGGGGAAAAATTATAGGCGGAGCAACAGGTTTTGCATTTGGAGGTCCTTTAGGAGCATTTTTAGGGGGTGTAGCAGGCCATGCCATAGACAAAATTAAAACAGAACAAAAATTACCAGAAGAAACAGCATTGAAACAGATTGGTTTTACAATTGGGGTGATTGTTCTATCAGCTAAAATGGCAAAAGCAGACGGTAAAGTAACGGTAGAGGAAATAAAAGCTTTTAAAGAAAAAATAAATGTTCCAGAAAATGAAATTAAAAATGTAGCCAAGTTATGGGATCAAGCAAAAAAAACAACTGATGGCTTTGAAGTCTATGCTAAACAAATCAGTGATTTATTAGAAAAGAATTCTTCTGTATTAGAAGAATTACTTACACTTCTAATTATTATTGCTCAAGCTGATGGTAAAATCACAATTCCAGAAATTGAATATTTGAAAAAAGTCGGGGATATTTTTGGTTTTTCAAATGAAGATTTTGAAAGGATATATTCATCAAAATTAGGTATTTATTCAGATCCTTATCAAATTTTAGGTGTCTCACAAAATGCCTCAACTGAAGAAATTAAACAAAAATGGAAACAGCTTGCAATCAATCACCATCCTGATCGATTGATTTCACAGGGTATCCCAGAAGATCTCATACAAAAAAGTACCTCACGTCTTAAGGAAATTAATAATGCGTGGGATATTATCCAAAAGCAGAGATAATTTTATAAAAATGTCCAAACCATTAATTATAATCCAAAACTTAAAAATTTCACGATCAAATAAAATACTATTAAGTAGTTCTGACATCTCTATCCATGAGTATGATCGTATTATTTTAGTTGGTGAAAATGGATGTGGTAAAAGTTCACTTTTAAAAATTTTAAAAAAGACTGAAGAAGTTGATGAAGGAATAATGTGGTTTTCACCAAACCTAAAATTGTTTTATTTAGAACAAGATCCACCTGAACCCTCTATTAAAAATCTTGTTGATTTTTTAATAAAAGATATTGAATTTCCCGATTTGTCCAAAGTTGAAGATATTATTGATCAATTAAATCTTAAGAACATAAACTATAAAAAAAGACTTTCAGGAGGGGAAATTCGTAAAATTTATATTGCAAAATCAATTCTAAGTGAAGCTGATATTCTACTTTTAGATGAACCAACCAATCATATAGACTTACCAACTATAGATTGGCTCGAAAGAAAACTGTTATTTCTCAAAAAAACAATGGTTATTGTTAGTCATGACCAAGAATTCTTAAAGAAAATTGGTACTAAAATATTTTGGCTTCATAATAATAAAATTTTGAAACGTGAAGGACCATATAAGAACTTTAATGAATGGTCTAAAGAATTAATCGAAGTTGAAAAAATTAAATCTCACAAATTAAAACAAAAAATTAAAAGTGAAACAAAGTGGTCTATTGAAGGAATATCGGCTAGAAGAAAAAGAAATATGGGCAGAGTTAGAGCTTTAGAAAAATTATCTCAAAATTTTCAAGATACAAAAATAATTAAAAGGAAATCAATAGATTTAGATCTTCGTAAAACAAATGAATCAGGTGTGAATATAGTTGAGGCGTTTGGTATATCATTTGCTCATAAAGAAGATAATAAAATCAATATTATTTCGAACTTAAGTCTTAAAATTATACGTAATAGTAGAATAGGCATAATAGGAGCAAATGGTTCTGGAAAAACTACTTTGATAAAAATTTTGCAAGGTGTTTTTTCTCCAACTACTGGAAGAATAAAAGTAGGAGAACATATAAAAATCAAATATTTTGATCAAAATAAAGAAAGTATTGATTTAGATAGTACACCATGGAGGACAATGACTGAAAGCAGCGATTTTGTTGACTTCAAAGGAGAAAAAATTCATGTTTTATCATATTTAAAAAAATTTCTATTTGATGAAAAAAAATCATTGCAGAGTAATTCTACATTGTCAGGCGGTGAAAAAGCGAGACTACTACTTGCCAAGATATTTTTAAATGAGCATAATTTTTTGATTTTAGACGAGCCTACTAATGATTTAGATTTTGAAACACTAAATCTTCTAAAGGAAAATGTTAAAAATTATGATGGGACAGTTCTAATTATTAGTCATGACAGATTTTTTCTCGACCACACAATCGATAAACTTATAGTTTTTGAAAATAATGGTAAGATTTTAAAACATGAAGGAAATTTTTCAAGTTATTATGAAAAATACGGTTTGTCTAAATTAAAATTAAGTGAAACTCAAACTAATTTTAAAAAGAAAGAATTGAATAATAAAAAATCTGAAGAAAATATATTAAAGAAAAAAAAGCTTACCTTTAAGGATACTTATGAGTTAAAGATTCTTCCTGAAAAAATTGAAGAATTAGAAAAAGAGCTTGAAAAGTTGGAAAGTCTCCTAAGTAAAGAAAATTTATACAATGATGATAAAAAGACTTTTGATGATACAATAAACCAAATAGGTGAAATAAAAAACAAATTATCTTTTGCCGAAGAGCGATGGCTTGAAATACAAATTTTAAGAGATGAAATCAATAAACAGTGAAGTTTAAATAATTATATGTTGACCAAAAATTTAAACATTATACTTTGATATTGTCAGAGAGTAATGTAGTTGCTTTTTTAAAGAGGAAAGTCCGGGCTCCATAGAAATAAGGTGCTGGATAACATCCAGCAGGGGCGACCCTAGGGAAAGTGCAACAGAAAATATACCGCCATTTTTTGGTAAGGGTGAAATGGTGTGGTAAGAGCGCACCGTGTTCCTAGCAATAGGAATAGCTTTGTAAACCCCACCTGGAGCAAGACCAAATAGAAGAAACACTTATTCAATTTCTAAGAAGTTTCTTGGGTAGGTCGCTAGAAAAGTTTGGTAACAAATTTTCAAGATTAATAACTACAATCAAAATTTTGATACAAAACCCGGCTTATTGCTCTCTGACAATTTGTTTTGTGTTAAAATTTAAAAATACAATACCATAAAAGTAATCAATTTCCCATTGACTACCATAAAATCCCATGTTATCCCATAATATTAATAATATTAATTACTAGGTATCAATTTTAATTAATTAAAAATTTAGATACCAAGCATATGTATTATTTTATAACTTAAGGTTTTAATATCAATGTTTTTGTCTACTTCACATAATAAGATTGATTTAAAATGTAGAGTTTCTATTCCAGCATCTTTCAGAATGAATCTTGAAAAATTAAAAGAACCTTTAATATTATTTAAAAGTCTCCAATTCCCATGTATTGAAGGCACAACTCTAACAAGAATGCAAAGGTACATCAATGCTATTGATGAGTTAGATGCATTATCTGATGATGCATTTCTTTTAAGAATGATGATGGCAGACTCTTTTGAAATAAAATTTGATATCAATGGTAGAGTTGTAATTCCAGATATTCTTATGAGCTTTGCAAACCTAACTAATAAAGCAGTATTTATGGGTATAGGAGAATCTTTTTATATTTGGTCTCCATCAGAATATGAAAATCAATACAATAAATCTCAAAAAATTCTTAATGAAAAAGGTCCGCCAAAATTAATTTTAAAAAAGAATGAATAATTATTATAATGTCTTATATACCTCAACATATTCCTGTTTTACTCGATGAAGTTGTAAATGCCTTATCAATAAATAATCATGAATATTACATTGATGCCACTTTTGGATTAGGCGGATATACAAAAGCCATTCTAAACAAAAAGGATTGTAAAGTTATAGCTTTTGATAGAGATCCAGAAGCTAAAATTTTTGCAGAAAAAATTAAAATTGATTTTAAAGACAGATTTTTTTTTAAAAATGCAAAATTCTCTCAATTAGTTAGTCTCTTAGATGATTTCAAAATTAAAAAAGTAGCTGGGGTTGTCTTTGATTTAGGTGTGTCCAGTCCCCAATTTGATCAAAAGCACAGAGGGTTTTCTCTAAAATTAAACGGTCCACTTGATATGAGAATGTCTAAAGAAGGCCCCACCGCAGAAGAGTTTATAAACCAAGTTGAAGAAAATACTCTTGCAAACATTATTTATGAACTAGGCGAAGAACCTTATTCGAAAAGAATAGCCAAAAATATTATTCTTGAAAGGTCGAAAACCTATATAAAAACAACAGGACAATTAGCAAACATAATAAGAAAATCAATTCCAACATCAAAACAAAAGATAGATGCAGCTACTAAAACTTTTCAAGCAATTCGAATATATTTGAATGATGAAATATCAGAGTTAGAACAAGGATTAATAGCTGCTGAAAAAATACTCCAACCTCAAGGTATTTTAGCTGCTGTATCCTTCCATTCTATCGAAGATAGAATAATAAAAAAGTTCTTTTTAAAATGCGCTAAGAAAGAAAATCATTCACGACATCGTCCTGAGTCTCCCAATAAAGATAATAGCCTCGAAATCATAACCAAAAAACCAATCTTACCATCAGAAAATGAAATAAAAATCAATAAAAGATCTAGATCAGCTAAATTGCGTATTGCAAAAAGAACATTTTTTCCATCAGCTTTTGGAGAAACATCATGATTAGATATCCATCTTTTATTATTTTCTTTTTGATAGTTTTTGTGGCGATTTCATTATATCAAATTAAATACCTTATAACACAAAAAGAGCTCGAGCTATCTGTAATTAATAAAAATATAATAAGGACTGAGACTGACTTAAATATATTAAAGGCAGAGCTTAGTTATTTGAAACGTCCTAAAAGAATAGAAAATCTAGCTAAAAACAAATTAGAATTAAGAGAAATTTCTGCAATTGATATCTGGGATCTACAACACTTAGTAGATGTAACAAAATCTATAACTGAAAGTAATGTAAAATGAAAATAGTTGGATTTTTACATAATGATTTTTCTATTAAAAATAATTTAAAATTACGCAGAATTAAATTATCAATTTGTAGTGTATTATTAATTTTTTCTTTTACAATAATTGGCTATAAAACTTTTTCACTAGCTAGTATAACTAAAGTAAATAAAAATCAAATTTCCGGCAAAAAAAACCAACAAAGTTTATTTTCCAAACTAAATCGCGGAAATATATATGGTCGTAACGGGGAGCTTTTAGCAACTACAATAGATGTAAATAGTCTAAATGTTAATCCTCAAGAAATTTTAAATAAAAATGAAACAATAAAAAAGCTAAATAAAATATTTCCTGAATTAAAAGAAGAAAGTCTCTGGAGAAAATTAAATACAAAAAAAAGACATGTTAATTTGTTGAGAGAGATTTCACCAAAGCAGTATGTATTATTACTAGAAGAAGGCATTGAAGGAATAAAAATAGAGGCCAAAGATAAAAGAATTTATCCTAATAATAACTTGGTATCTCATATTTTAGGTGGAACTGATATTGATGGTAAAGGTATCGCTGGAATTGAAAAATCATTTAATGAGAAACTACTAAATGGTGAAGATATAACTATTTCAATACATAACGGAGTTCAATATATAACAGAAAAAATTATGTCAGAACAAATTAAAAAATTTGACGCTGAAGGTGGGGCAGGAATAGTAATGAATGCTAAAAATGGAGAAATTTATGCAATAACTTCTCTTCCGGATTATAATGCAAATAATTATAATAATATAAATAATCTGAATTTATTTAATAAAGCAACAAAAGGTATCTATGAGTTAGGTTCAACTCTAAAACTTATAACTGCAGCTGTAGCGTTTGAAAGTGATCATGTTAAAGAAAATGATGTTTTTGATGTTTCAACTCCACTGAAAGTGTCTTCAAGGACTATAAGAGATTTTCATCCATTAAATTATCGTTTAAATATTCCCGAAGTTATAGTTCACTCTAGTAACATTGGTTCAGCCAAAATAGCTAAAAAAATTGGAACATCAACACAGTTAAAATATTTAAAATCACTTGGCCTAATGGATAAGCTTGATTTAGAAATTCCTGAGTTAGGTAAACCACAAGTTCTTAAAGATGGGAAGTTGTTAACTACAATGACAATATCTTATGGACATGGAATTGCTATAACTCCTCTGCACCTTGCATCTGCTACTGCAACCATAGTTAATGATGGTGTTGAAATCAAACCAACATTACTAATTTCAAATTCAAAGCTGTCAAATAATAGGATTTTTTCGAGTGAAACCTCAAAAAAAATGAAAAGTATAATGCGACTTGTTGTAAGCAGTAAACATGGAACAGCTAAAAAGGCTCAGGCCACAGGATATCTAGTTGGAGGCAAAACTGGAACTGCAGAAAAAGTTAATCAAACTGGTGGATATTCAAAGAAGCAAAATATAGTAGCTTTTACTGCAGCATATCCTATGAACGACCCTCAATTCGTAATTACCATAATGATTGATAATCCGAAAGGACAGAAATTTTCATTTGGTTATAGTACTGCAGGGTGGGTTGCTGCTCCAGTAATTAAAAGATTAGTAACTAGAATATCACCTATATTAAACATTAAACCCAAAACAAAAGTTTCATCAGATTTTACCAAAGATTTAAATAAATATAAAATACGCGGTAAGAAAAAGGGAGCAAATTTGTAAAATGCTTTTGAAAGATTTGATTGAAAAAAATAAAATTACAGAAGACTTGTTGAAAAATGTTAATAATAAGATTTTACATAATAAAGTTAGGGGTATTTCTTCTAATAGTAAAGAAATTAAAAAAGGTTATATATTCGTTGCAATTAAAGGTAAAAATTTTGATGGCGCTCAATATGTAGCTGAGGCTGAAAAACTTGGTGCATTTTTAATAATAGCAGAGGAGTCATGTAACAAAAAAGTTTTTTCTATTAAAAAAGGAACTGCCAGACAAATATATACGTTATTACTTTCTTCATTTTATATAAAGCAACCAAAACAAATCATTGGGGTAACTGGAACTAACGGAAAAACATCTACAGTTGAATTTTGCCGCCAATTATGGGCACTAGCAGGGTGGAAGGCTGCTTCCATGGGAACTCTTGGGACAAAGACTGAAACTGCTATAAATAAAAGTTTATATAAAAATAAAGAAGGAAATCTGACAACATTTGAACCCTCTGACTTATATAAAAAATTAAATTTTTTAGTTGAAGAAAAAATTTCCCACCTTGCTCTTGAAGCTTCCTCACACGGCATTGATCAGTATAGATTAGATGGCGTTAATTTTTCAGGAGCTGTATTTACAAACTTATCTCACGATCACCTTGATTATCATGGAAGTACTGCAAATTATTTTTCAACTAAAAAAAGACTTTTTACAAAAGTGTTGAAAAAAAATTCTGCAATTGCCATTAATATTGACGATATATATGGTAAAAAATTGTATGAAGAACTTAAAGACGATAATCATTTTATTATCACCTTTGGTCAATGTTCTAAAGCAGACATTAAAATTAAATCCATTGTGCAAAACAAACAAAGTATTGACCTAATTTTAGAATTTAACAAGCAAAATTTTCAAACCACAATTGGAATGATTGGAAAATTTCAAGTTTATAATGTCGTGGCATCTGCATCTATTTGCATTGCATTAGGTATGGATTCAAATTTAATTTTTAAATCTTTAGGATACCTTAAACCTGCTCGTGGAAGAATGGAGGTTCTCTCAGAAACAAAAAATAAAGCATTAGTAATAATTGATTATGCACATACACCAGCTGCTCTAAAATCTGCACTGAAATCTATCCAAGAAATAAAAGGTAGAGAAAAAATTATAACTTTGTTTGGATGCGGAGGAGATAGAGACAAAAACAAACGTAAAATAATGGGAGAAATTGCTAATGAATATTCGGATATAGTAATAGTTACTGACGACAACCCAAGAAATGAAATTGCTTCAAATATTAGAAGTGAAATTTTAAGTGGCTGTCAAAGTGCTACAGAAATTCCTAACAGAGATAAGGCTATTAAATATGCTGTTTCACTGTTAAAAAAAAATGATCTTCTACTTATTGCAGGTAAAGGACATGAGACATTTCAAGCTGTCGGAATAGAAACTCTTCCTTTTGATGATTATACCGTTGCTAAAGAAGCTATTAAAAACATTGAAAAATCTGGAATAATAAATTGAAGCCTTTATGGACAAAAAAAGATTTAATGTCGGCTACCAATGCCCTAGATCCTTCTTCATATTTTCTTCAAAACTATAATGGGGTTTGTGGAGTGAGTATAGATGATAGAACTATAAATAAAGGCGACTTATTCATAGCCATAATTGGTGAAAAATTTGATGGTCATGATTTTATAGAAAATGCAATAAAAAAAGGTGCTTATGGAATAATAGTATCTAATAAAATGCTGGCTAATAAATATAAAGCATTATTGGTAAGAGATACTACAAAAGCTTTAGAGGAAATTGCAAAATTTTCAAGACATAGATTTAAAGGGGTGACTATTGCTATAACAGGTAGTAGCGGAAAGACGAGTACAAAACACCTTTTATCTAATACTTTAAAGAAATTTGGTAAAACTCACCATACACACAAAAATAACAATAATTTAATTGGACTTTCACTTACCTTGTCAAGGCTTCATAATGATTATGATTATTGTGTCTTAGAACTAGGGATGAATAATGCTGGAGAAATTCAGAGATTGACTGAAATTGCACTACCAGATATAGCCCTAATAACAAATATATCCAGTTCTCACATTCAGAATTTTAAAAATGATAAAGAAATTGCAGATGAAAAAAGTGAGATTTTTTCAAACTTGAATGAAAATGGTACAGCTATAATAAATACTGATACATTATGGAGTAAGTATTTAATCAAAAAAGCAAAAAAGGTGTCAGCAAAGATACATTTATTTGGCCACTCTAAATATGCAAATACAAAAATTACTAAATTAGTTGACGAACATGAAGGATCAACAATTTGTTATGACAAAATAAAAAATTGGCATTTAACAAACCTGAATACAACACAAGCATTAAATGCCATAGCGACAATTTCAGTTATTAAAGAATTAAGATTATGTACGGTTACCAGTGAAAAAATAATTAGTAGAATAAAACCTCTTGCTGGAAGAGGCGAGAAAATAATTATAAATTTTGGTAAAAAAGATAAAACATATGTAATAGATGATAGTTACAATGCAAATCCTGACTCAATGAAAGCTGCTCTCTCTAATTTTTATAAAACAAAATACAAGCTAAACACTTATAAAACTATTTTAATAATTGGGGATATGCTTGAATTAGGAAAAAATGCAAAAGAAATGCATTTTGAACTTATTCCAATGATAAAAAAAGTAAATCCTGACCTACTTATAACTGTCGGGCCTTATACAAAGAAAATTAGTAATGAATTAAAAGAACTAATTAGTTGCAAATCATATTTGACTTTCTCACCTCTTTTAAAAATAGTAACTGAATTTGTAAAACCTAATCAAATTATTCTTGTCAAAGGTTCAAATGGGATTGGACTATGGAATCTAATTCCAGTTTTTAGAAACATTAATCAGGAGAAACGCAATGTTGCCTGATTTTTTTCTAACTTATACTGAATATTTCCAACCTCTTAATTTATTCAAGTACATTACTTTTAGATCTATTGGAGCTTTATTAACAGCGTTATTAATCAGTTTTATTTTTGGTCCAAAAATTATTGCTTTATTAAAAAAAATGCAAAAAAAAGGGCAACCAATAAGATCTGATGGCCCCCAAAGTCATATAATATTTAAAACTGGCACTCCAACAATGGGTGGTTTGTTAATTGTATTAGCTTTTACTACTTCAACAGTCTTATGGGCAAAGCTAGACAATGCATATATATGGATAATTTTGGGAGTGGCCATTTCTTTTGGATTTATAGGGCTCTTAGATGATTGGATTAAGGTGTCTAAAATGACAAGTAATGGCCTAAAAAGTTATCAAAAAATTATTCCTCAGATTTTTATTGCTTTCATTGCAGCTTGGTTTATTTCTGAAAACACTCCTCAAAATTTACAAAATACTTTATCTATCCCGTTCCTTAAAGAAAGCATTTTCTTTCTAGGAATTTTATATATACCATTCACAATTTTAGTGATTGTCGGATCCTCTAACGCAGTAAACTTAACTGATGGCCTAGACGGTTTAGCAATAGTTCCCGTAATGATAGCGGCAAGCTCTTTTGCTATAATTGTTTATTTAACTGGGCATTTAAATTTTTCTAGTTATTTACAAATTAGTTATGTACCCGGTGTTGGTGAAATAGCAGTTTTTCTAGGAGCAATAATTGGTTCAGGGTTAGGTTTCTTATGGTTTAATGCCCCACCAGCTATGGTTTTTATGGGAGACACTGGATCATTGTCTCTTGGTGGAGTTATAGGTGTCAGTGCTTCAGCCTCAAGACATGAGTTAGTTTTAATCATTATTGGTGGTCTATTTGTATTAGAAACTATATCTGTGATTGTACAAATAGTTTCTTACAAGCTTACAGGTAAAAGAATATTTAGAATGGCACCATTACATCATCATTTTGAGCAAAAAGGATGGGCTGAGCCCACCATTGTAATTAGGTTTTGGATAATAGCATTAATTTTGGCTTTAATAGGTCTTTCTACCCTTAAACTAAGGTAAAGATATTGAATAGTATTGTTAATTATAAAAATCAGGATGTTGGAATTTTAGGACTGGGTTTATCTGGTTTGGCTGCTGCAAGAGTTTTGTTAAATTCACAGGCTAATATTTTTGTTTTTGATGATAAAAAAGAAAAACCATCTATTATAAAAAAAAGTAATTGGATTAATTACAATTATTGGCCATGGGAAAGTATAAAAACGTTAGTAGTTAGTCCTGGGATACCTATAAATAATAAAGAAAAGCACAATGCAATAAAGCTTGCTATTGATAACAAAGTCAAAATTATTAACGATATTGACTTGTTTGTAGAAATTTATCCTAAAGCTAAGATAATCGGCATAACGGGTACAAATGGAAAGTCAACAACAGCTGCTTTATTATTTCATATTTTAAAATTTAATAAAATTAAAAGTGTTATCTGTGGTAATTTTGGTATCCCTGCATGTTCCATAAACGACCCTGGAGAAAATGGAGTTATAATTCTTGAATTGTCAAGTTATCAATTAGATGGTGCAAGAAGTTTATCTTTAGATATTGCTACTATTATAAATATAACCCCCGATCATTTAGATTATCATGAGACTTTTGATAGATATGTATCTAGTAAATTAAAAATTATTAACTTTTTAAAAAGAAATGGAATATTTATTTATGATAAAAGTAATAAATTATTAAATAAAATCATTGATGCAAATAAATATAACTCTTTAAAGTTTTCAAGTGTAAATGAAAAGGAAGCAAAAGATTTTATTAATGATAATAATTATTTAAAAGGAACTCATAACGCAATTAACGCTTCAATAGCTATATCAATAGCGAAAAAATTAAATATTAATGAAAATAAAATAGAATTAGCAATTAAGCGTTTTGAAGGATTATCCCACAGGATGGAGCCTTTATATATTTCCAGCAATTTTAAAATTATTAATGACAGTAAATCAACAAATGGCGAGTCTACGGCTGCTGCATTAAAATCGTTTAGTAACATATTTTGGATAGTGGGTGGAAAACCCAAAAATGATGGGATAGGTCAAGCCAAGAATTTTTTGGATAAAGTTGTAGAGGTTTTTTTAATAGGAAATTCAACAAAGTATTTTTCAGAAGAAATTTTAAAATTTAATGAAAACATTCCAATAAACGAATGTATCACATTAGAAAAGGCAACAATACTAGCCATTAAAAAAAGTAAAATGTCAAAATTAAAAAATTATGTAATTTTATTATCTCCATCAGCAGCAAGTTTTGATCAATTTAAAAGTTTTGAAGATCGAGGTAATCAATTTAAAAAAATTATAAGCCAGCAAATTGAAGAAGGTATAGTATAAATGAAAATTACACGTTCAGATAGATCTAACATGGCACTTTGGTGGTGGACAATAGACAGATATATGCTGACATGTTTTTTTACTTTAATAATTTTTGGTATATTTTTAGTTATGGCGTCAAGTCAACATTTAGCTGAAAGCCTAAATATATCGTCACATCATTTTACAATTAGGCATTTATTATTCGGATCACTAAGTATTCCAATTATAATATTTTTTTCAATTTTGAATGAAAAACAAATTAAGGTTTTTTGCATATTAGGGCTTCTTATTTGTATTAGTTTATTACTATTTATTTTGATTGGAGGAGAGAGAATAAAAGGTGCTCAAAGATGGTTTTATATTGGAGGTTTTAGCTTTCAACCAAGTGAAGTATGTAAACCATTTTTTGTAATATTTAATGCGTGGATTTTAAGTCTATGGGTTGAAAAATCAATGTCTGTAGCTTGGATGTGGTCAATTACTTCAATAATAATCATATCAACTCTTTTATTACTACAGCCGGATTTAGGTATGACACTAATTATGATTTTTACTTGGGGTTTCCAACTGTTTATTACTGGAATACCTCTTATGATTATTTTACTTCTCATATTAGCATTTCCAATATTTATGATATTTGCTTACCAAAATTTTACCCATGTTAAAATAAGAATTGATAACTTTATTGAAGGCAAAGCATATCAAGTTTCAAAGTCACTACAGTCATTTGAATCAGGTGGTTTTTGGGGGAAAGGGCCAGGAGAAGGTTTTTACAAAAAGTCTTTGCCAGATGCACATTCTGATTTTGTTTTTGCAGTAGCTGCTGAAGAGTATGGTGTTTTAATATGTTGTGTAATTATAACAATATACTGTTTAATTATATTAAGATCATTTTTGTATACTCTAAAAATTAATAATTTGTTTTTTGTTCTTTCCATAAGTGGTCTTGCTTTTCAATTTGGCTTTCAATCATTAATACATTTGGCAAGTAATACAGATCTTATTCCCACTAAAGGTATGACCCTACCTTTTCTGTCCTATGGTGGATCGTCAATTTTGGCATCAGCTATTACAGCTGGAATTCTTTTGTCTTTGACCAGGAAAAATATTTCATTTGAGACTTTAAATGAAAAACTTTACGAGAATAAAAATAATGAATAACAGAATTCATAAAAATACTATAATGATAGCTGCTGGTGGAACGGGTGGTCATATCTTCCCATCATTATCGATAATTAATCAAATTCAAAATCATTTATTTATTGTCATTACAGATGAAAGAGGTGAAGATTATTTTAACAATTTTTTTGTTAATAAAGGGATGAATTTTAAGATATTTACTCATAAATTATCAAGTCCAAGCAATAAGTTTATTATAAATAAATTAAAATCATTGTTTCAAATTTTTATATCAATTTTAAAATCAATTTTGTTAATCATTCACTACAAACCCGATGCTATAATTGGTTTTGGTGGTTATCCATCATTTGCCCCAATAATAGCTGCTAAAATTTTAAGGGTTCCATCAATAATTCATGAACAGAATACTGTTATAGGAAGAGCCAATAAGTTTCTTAGTAAGATAACTAATATTTTGGCTCTATCTTTTATAGATATTGATAATGTTCAAGAAAATAAGAGATCTATTTACACTGGTAATCCCGTTAGACAAGAATTTTACGAAATTGGAAAGATTAAATACATACCACCTGCAAAAAAGAATTTTTTTTATATTTTAATATATGGTGGAAGTCTTGGATCAAAGTTTTTTTCGGAATACTTACCTTCAATTATTTGTTCTCTTCCTAAGGGTATGAAAGAAAAAATAAAAATAATTCAGCAAGTTAGAAAAGAAGATCTAAAGTTAGTACGTAAAAATTACAAACTTAATAAAATTGATGCTGAAATATCTATTTTCTTTCAAGATATCTCGGAAAAATTTAAAATTTCTCATTTGATTATCACTCGATCAGGTGGTTCAAGTGTTGCTGAAGTTTTAGCATCTAATAGGCCTGTAATATTCATTCCATTACCTACCTCATTAGATAATCATCAATATGAAAATGCAAGATTTCTTGAAAGAAATAAGGGTGGCTGGTTAATTGATCAAAATAATAAAACGATCAATGAACTAGAAAGGTTAATGAAGCATCTTTTACAAAACCCAAAAAACCTTGTTGAAGCGAGTAATCAATTAAAAAAACTAGCAAGTAGGCTTGAAAAATTAAGAAATAATAAAACACCTACAGAGTTTTTATCTGAATGTATTTTAAAATTAATAAATGATAAAAAAAAGGTTGTTCCTACAATATGTTAAAAAGTCCCCAAAATTTAGGAGTTATTCACTTTATTGGTATTGGTGGAATTGGAATGAGCGGAATAGCTGAAATTCTGTTTCAATCTGGATATAATGTTCAAGGAAGTGATATAACTGACGGCAATAACATCAATAGACTGAAAAAGCTTGGAATTAAAGTTTATATAGGACAAAAAAAATCGAATATCCTTAATGCAAAATTAGTTGTTGTATCAACAGCAATCTCTCCAAAAAATATAGAATATATGACAGCAAAAAAAATGTTCCTACCAGTAGTTCATAGATCTGAAATGCTAGGTGAATTAATGCGCCTTAAACAATCAATTGCAATAGCTGGTACTCATGGCAAAACTACTACTACTTCGCTGATAGCCAAGATGATTGAAGAAAATGGAATGGATCCAACAATCATAAATGGAGGTATTATTTCTTCACTGGATAGTAATGCAAAACTTGGAAACGGTGAATGGATGGTTGTAGAAGCTGATGAGAGTGATGGTAGTTTTGCAAAATTAAATCCAACAGTTGCAATAATTACAAACATTGACTTAGAGCACCTTGATTATCATAAATCAGAAGAAAATTTAGAAAGAGCATTCTTGCATTTTGTATCATCGATACCATTTTATGGATTTGTTTGTCTTTGCATAGATAACCCACGAACACAAAAATTAATTTCAAAACTAGAAAATAAGAGAGTTATCACATATGGCTTGTCTGCTAATGCTGACATTAGAGCAACAAATATTTCGTATAAAGAAAACAAAATGTTTTTTTCATTAAATATCTCAAACCTAAAAGGTCATAATTATAAGAATTATGAAATAGAGTTTTCTATGATTGGATTACACAATATTCAAAATGCACTTGCGAGTATAGCTGTAGGAATTGAGCTAGATATTCCAATTACAAAAATTAAGAAAACATTGAAAACCTTTACAGGTATTCAAAGACGATTTCAAAAAGTTGGAAATTTTAATAACACATGTATAATTGATGATTATGGACATCATCCCGTTGAAATAAGTGCCGCACTTGCTGCAGCCAGGCTTATTACGCCCAAACATAAAATTATAAGTGTTTTTCAACCTCATCGTTATAGTAGATTAAGAGATTTGTTTAACGATTTCTGTAGTTGTTTTAATGATGCTGATTATGTTTTACTTCTTGATGTCTTTTCTGCTGGTGAAGAGCCAATTACTAATTTTAAAAGTACTGATTTAGAAGTTGGTTTATCTAACTATGGACATAAGAATGTATCATACATTAAAGATCAAAAAACCCTAATGAGAACATTATTAAAAATTGCCAACCCAAATGATTTAATAATCTGTCTTGGTGCTGGATCAATAACTAAAATTGCAAATAAACTAGAAGATAATTTATATTATGAATGTAAAAGTGTTTAAAAATAAATTTAACGAATGTATTAAATTAGATCATAAATTATCCAAATTTAATTGGTTCGGTGTGGGCGGTAACGCTGAGATACTTTTTATACCAGAAAATGAAAAAAGCCTGATATTTTTCTTAAAAAACAAACCTCATGAATATAAAGTTTTAGCAATTGGAGCTGGATCAAACCTATTAATCCGGGATAAAGGGATAAATGGAATTGTATTAGTTACAAAAAAATTAAAAAATATTAGCATTGATAATAACGGTGTCATTTCAGCTCAAGCAGGAGCCACAGACGCAGAAGTTGCAAGGTTTGCAAGAGATTGTGAAAGAACTGGTCTAGAATTTTTACTTGGTATACCTGGAACTATCGGAGGGGGTATCAAGATGAATTCTGGAGCATTTGGCTCAGAGTTTAAGGATATTTTAATAGATGTAACAGCAATCAATCTTTCTGGGGAATTCCGGGTTTTTTCTGTGAAAGAATTAGAAATGCAATATAGAAAAATTGGAATTAGTAATGAGTGGATTTTTTGTAAAGCTCGTTTCAAAAGTACAAGTGATAATAAACAAAATATAGAGGCAAAAATGAAGCAAATCCTTCATTTAAGAAAAGCAGCCCAACCTACTGGTGTAAAAACAGGCGGTAGCACATTTAAAAATCCTATTGGTCACAAAGCATGGAAGCTTATAGATCAGGCTGGTTGCAGAGGTTTAAAAGTTGGTGATGCAATGATTTCAGATAAACATTGTAATTTTATTATCAATTTAAAGAATTCTTCCGCTCAACAAATTGAAGAATTAGGAGAAAAAGTACAATCTAAAGTTTTTCAAACTTCTGGAATTAGACTGAGTTGGGAACTGCAAAGAGTTGGTATTAAATGAGAATCATAGATAACATGCACGTTTTATTATTAAAAGGAGGTTATGGTTCAGAGAGGGAAGTGTCTATTAAATCAGCTGAAGCATGTTCTAAAGCTATAAAAGAAAATGGACTTAAAGTAACTGAAATTGATATCAGTGAAACAAATTTAAATGATTTAATAAACATAAAAGCTGATGTTTGTTTTAATGCATTACATGGCAGTTCTGGTGAGAATGGTTCCATTCAAGGATTATTAAATTTATTAAAAATTCCTTATACACATTCAGGAGTAACAGCTTCAGCAATTGCTATGAACAAAATTTATTTTAAAAGATTAGTGACTAATGCAACAGAAAATTCAAATGATCCAATAAATTTTCCTAAAACATTAGAAATCTTACCTGACAGAAGTATAGATTTCAAAAATCATTGCGGAGCTTTTGTCGTCAAGCCTACAAATGGGGGTAGCTCAGTTGGTGTTGAAATTATTAGAGAAGGAAATCAAGTCCCAATAATAAATAGTGCCACTTCTTTCAATCTAATGGCAGAAGAGTATGTTGGCTCTAAAGAACTCACAGTGACAGTTTTACAAGAACAACCGTTATGTGTAACTGAAATTAAAGCAAGTCAAGATAAAGATTTTTACAACTATAAAGCTAAATATGAAAAAAATGGATCAATACACGATATACCAGCAAAAATTCCTAAGAATACATATAACCAAGCTATGTCATGGGCACTAAGGGTACATCAAATTATTGGTTGCAAAGGCATTTCAAGAAGTGATTTTAGGTATGATGATGAAAATGATAAGTTATATATGCTGGAAATTAATACACAACCTGGAATGACAGAAACTTCCTTATCCCCAGAACAAGCGATGTTTTGCAATATAAGCCTAAAAAATATGGTTAAGATTATTATTGAGGAGGCGTCTTACGAATGTTAAGATTAAAACTTAACAAGAAAAATCTTCTAAAAGCAAAATTTTATGGTTTTGAAACTGAAAAGTTAACGAGACTAATAAATTTATCCTTTTTATTATTGTTTATATTATTATTTTGTGGGTTCTATTTTTTAGGTAGTTTAGATAAAGATAACATAATAAATAAATTAAAACCGTCGGATCAATTTCTTATCAAAAATGGCTTTAAAATAGAAAATGTATTAATTACAGGAACACGAAATTTATCTAATAATTATATTAAAGACACTATTGAAATATATAATGATGGAAGTATTTTCAATATTGATCTTTCTTCAATATATAATAAAATTAAACAAAATGCCTGGGTTAAAGAAGTTTCTATTGAAAGAATTCTTCCAAATATTATTAAAATTAAAATCTTAGAAAATCAACCCATTGCAATTTGGCAGAACAAAAGAAACAACAAACTTATAACTGCAAATGGTGACATAATTTTTGATGGGAATGTTAATGATTTTAAAAATGATTTTCCAATAATTAAAGGAAATAAGTCGAAAGAAAATATATCCTCTATATTGAAAATATTGAAGACTAATCAAAGTTTTTATGAAAATATTTGGTCACTAACATTCATAAATGAAAGAAGATGGGACTTACATTTTAATCAAGGATTAGTTGTACGATTGCCATCGAAAGATATAAAAAAGGCATGGGAAAAAATCATTAAACTTCAAAAAAATTATAATGTTTTAAATCTTAGGCTTACAGAAATTGACCTCAGAAACCCAAAACAAATACTTGGTAAAATTAATTTTGACAAAAAGTTTATTTTAAAAAGGAAACATTTATGACAGTGATGAATAATATAAAAAGATCAAATGACATATTTGCTGTTATTGATATTGGAAATACAAAAGTATCTTCATTAATAGGGTCATCTACCAAAAATAATGATATACAGGTTAAAGTATTAGGCTTTGGACAACACGCATCTTTAGGAATTACTAACGGTATTGTTACAGATATGAAAGAGATAGCTAATTCAATTGCTAAAGCAGTTGAAGGAGCTGAAACTATGGCTGGTTTTCCCATTAATAAAGTCACATGCAGCCTTTCTGGGGGAAGACCAATCACAAAGGTAACACGACATGAATTAAAAATTGAAAATGGCCAAGTTATGAAAAGTGATTTAGCCAAAATCGAAAAAATGAATAATCTAAAACCAATTGAAAATTATAAACTTTTATCATCTTCAGTAATTAAATATTATATCAACAATAATACACCAGTAGATAATCCAATAGGAATTCATACAGATAATTTATTGGTTGAAATAAGCAATATATATGGACAAGAAAGTGTAATTAAAAATATTTCTAGTGCTATAGATTTATGTCACTTAACTATTGATAAATTTACTATATGTCCAGAAGCTTCAGGTATTTCTACACTAATTGAAGAAGAAAGAATGAATGGAGCAATTGTCATTGATCTTGGCGGAAACATGACAAGTATTGGTGTATTTATTAATAATAAAATAGTTTTTTCTGATTCTATTCCAATTGGAGGTATTCATATTACTAGTGATATAGTCCGTGGATTAGGTGCTAAAGCAGAAGATGCTGAAAAAATTAAGATTTTGTACGGATCAGCAATTTCAAATGAAACTGACGAATATACAAAAATTGATGTCCCAATTATTTCTGATGAAGGTGAAATTATAAATCAAAAAATACCTAAAGCCATGTTAACCGCAATAATAAAGCCTAGAATTGAAGAAATTTTTGAACTTGTGAAAGAAAGACTGATTTTTTTAAAATTTAGAAATAGTTCAATTAATAGAGTTGTTTTGTGTGGTGGAGGAGCTAATCTTAACAATATTAGAGAACACGCGTCATCTTTCTTAAATATAAATGTCAGAATTGGACGACCAATCGGGCTTATAGATATACCTGAAATTGTACATACCCCAACTTTTTCGTGCTTGACTGGATTATTAATTAAAAGTTTGCAGCATGATAAAAGATTGATTTCAAATAATTTAAATTTAGGTTTATCCAATTATTTTGGAAGAATTGGCGATTGGCTTGATAAGAATTTATAAAAACATATTTAACTAATTATAAACCAAGGAGTAAAAAAATGACACTTAATCTTACTATTCCAGAAAATATAAACGACGCTAAGCCAAAAATTTCGGTAATTGGTATTGGAGGAGCTGGTGGTAATGCCATCAATACCATGATAAATGCAAACATAAATAATATAGATTTTATTGCAGCAAATACCGACGGACAAGCTTTGTCTAGAAGCCTAACTACAAGACAAATTCAACTTGGTAAAAATACAACATTAGGTTTAGGGGCAGGTTCAGATTCTGAGACTGGTAGGAAAGCCGCAGAGGAATCAATTGAAGAAATTATTGCAGAGTTAGGTGATGTTAATATGTTATTTATTACAACTGGAATGGGAGGAGGCACCGGCTCAGGCGCGGCACCTGTAATTGCCAAGACCGCAAGAGAAAAAGGTATATTGACAGTAGCCGTAGTTACAAAACCTTTTGACTTTGAAGGGAAGAAACGAATGGAAGTTGCAGAAAATGGATTAGCTTTGTTAAGAGAAAATGTTGATACGTTAATAGTTATTCCAAATCAAAATCTCTTTAAAATAGCAAATGAAAAAACCACTTTTGCCGAAGCTTTTAAAATGGCAGATGATGTCCTCTACCAAGGTGTTTGTGGCATAACAAATTTAATAACAAACCCAGGAATGATTAATTTAGATTTTGCAGATATTAAAACTGTCATGGGAAATATGGGTAAAGCAATGATGGGAACTGGCGAAAGTTCTGGTGAAGAACGAGCTAAAAATGCTGCTCAATCTGCTCTTAACAATCCTCTATTAGACGATAGTAATATAAAAGGTGCTAAATCTATATTACTAAATATTCAAGGTGGACCAGATATGGCTTTGTTCGAAGTTGATGAGGCAGCTAGTAAAATAAGAAATGAGGTTGACGAAAATGCCAATATCATTTTTGGATCATCAATAGATAATAGCTTAGAGGGAATTATTAAGGTTTCAGTTGTTGCTACTGGTATAAATTATAAAAAACTAGAAAATGCTGAAACCTATCCTTATAAAAATGACAAAGAAATTATACAAACAACAGAGATTAGTACTAATAAAATAGATGATCTTGAACTAGAAATTGAAAATAATTCTTCTAATGGATATTCTCATGAATTAGAAGAAGACCCAAACAATCAAATAGATTTAGAAACTCAAATAAACCAATTGGATACTTACCAAAATTTTCAACAAGATGAAAAAGACTTTCATAATGAATTACTTAAATCTGATTTATCTTCCTTAAATGTAAGTAGTGAAGAATTAAATGATATTTTAGATCATAAGCCTAATAATCAATTTACAGAACCTAAACCTAAAACATTATTTAATCGTTTTTCATCATTCTTCAGTAATGAGAAACCTGATGAAAAAAAATTAGAGCCAAGCTTAGATATAAAAAATGAAACTTTATCTGAAGAAAAAATTTCAAATTTGAGTATTAAAGAAGAAAACATTACAGAAATGTCAGCGAAAACTAATAATTTTGATTTGTTTAGCAACAAAGATAAAACTATGCTCGACAATCATCAAATAAATCTTACAGAGATAGAGCAAGAGCCTAAGGAAGTTGATGAAAAAGTACTTGAAATTCCAGCCTTTCTTAGAAGACAGGCTAACTAGTTTAGATTGAAATATTTTGTAATTATATGTGATTTGTAATTTATCCCGAACAGGTTATGTATTACTGTGAGGATTTCTAATATGAATTACATTAATAATTTTACTAAATTCAAAAACTCAAGACAATTTACTTTGAATAAGATAATAAATTTTTCTGGAGTTGGAGTTCATAACGGTAGAGCTGTATCAATGAGTGTTGAGCCAGCTGATGTAAACACAGGTATTGTTTTTATAAGGACTGATGTAAAAAATAATAACATAATTAAAGCAGTGATTGAGAACATTTTTGATTCAAATCTATGTACTAAAATAAAGAACAAGCACGATGTTTCTGTTTCAACAATAGAACATCTCATGGCTGCTTTGAATGCTTTAAGTATTGATAATGCTATTATTAAGATTAATAATTCTGAGTTACCTGCATTAGATGGGAGCTCTTATGAGTACGTTAAAAAAATGCTTAAATCAGGAATTAAATCACAGTCTGCGAATAAAAGTTATTTAAGAGTTTTGAGAAAAATAAAGGTAAATGATGGTAAAAGATATATATCTATATCCCCATCCAATGAATTAACAATAAATATATCCATTGATTACCCAGACACAATTATTGGTAATTCTAAATTTTATTATCCTCATTCAAGAGAGAACTTTATAAACCAATTATCAGAAGCTAGAACATATGCTTTTTTTGAAGATATCGAAAAAATGAGAATTGCTGGTCTTGCTATAGGTGGCAACCTCAATAATGCTTTAGTAGTTGATAAGTATAAGGTATTAAATCCAGATGGATTGAGGTTTGAAAAAGAATTTGTTAAACATAAAACATTAGACTGTATAGGTGACTTCTATTTGTTAGGTATGCAATTAGTTGGAGAAGTTAATTGTTTTGCTCCTGGTCATAAACTTAATCAAATGTTTGTTAAAGAAATTCTGAAAGATAAAAAAAATTATGTAATAGAAAAAGCAATGATTAGCGAATACCCCGAAAAAATTTATAATGTTTTAGCTAAGAATAATTCTGCCAAAAATATAAATAATGTCGCTTGATTTAAATAATTAATAATCAACATTTTTTTTAATATACAAATCCATTTATAAATAATAAAACTACTAAATATTTTATTAATAACTGGAAATTATTGGATGAAATACATAAGAAATAATTACATAATTTCTATAAAATTAATTACTATTTTAATTTTATTAATAAATTGTAGTTCAAATAAAAAAGATAATGAAACGATTATATCAGGTGATATAGAAACCTATAAAAGCGGATTATCGTTTCTACAAGACAGTAATTATAGCAAGGCTGTTGAAGAATTTGATAAACTCTATATAAATCATCCTTTTTCATCACTAGCTAAAAAATCAGAAATAATGACTGCGTACTCTCTATATCAAAATAATGAGATAAACAAATCTATAAGTAAGTTAAAAACCTTTAATGAAATGTACCCAAAAGATGAATTTTCTGACTACGCTCATTATCTTTTAGCAATGTGTTATTATATACAAATTTCAAATCAAGGTAGAGATCCAAGTTTGTCCTTAAAAGCTCTAAACTCGTTCAAACTTATAACAACAAAATATCCTAATAGTAGGTATGCAAAAGATTCAAAATTAAAAATCCAATTTATTAAAAATTCTTTAGCAATAAATGAGTTAAATATTGGGAAATTCTATTTGAAAAAAAATGCACCTGCTAGCTCAATAAAAAGATTTAAAACAATTTTACAAAAATATCAAAATAGTTCAGTGATTCCAGAAACTTTGTATAGACTAACTGAAGCTCTATTAATGATGGGACTTAAGAAAGAAGCTATAAAAAGTAATGCTATCTTAAAATATAATTTCCCCAACAGTGAATGGAGTAATTTAAGCAAGGACATTCTTTCTAATATTTCATCTACTAGTGAAAAAGAAAGTTTCACTTCTTCCATAAAAAACTATTTCGTTACAATTTTTGACTAATTAAATGCTAAAAGAATTAATAATTAAAAATATAGTTCTTATAAAATTCCTCAATATTGAATTTAATAAGGGTCTTTCTGTATTGACTGGAGAAACAGGTACTGGAAAATCAATCCTTCTTGATAGCTTAGGACTGATTTTAGGTAATAGAGTTGATTTTAATTTAATTAGAAAAGGTGAAAATGAAGCTTCAGTCACTGCGCTCTTTAAAATTCACAATAATCACACTGCAGCTCAAATCTTGAATAAATATAATATTGTATTTGAAAAAGAACTTTTAATAAGACGTCAAATAAATTCTAATGGTAAATCAAAATGTTTCGTCAATGATATATTGATAACTCGTAACGCTTTGTCTGAAATAACTGACTGCTTAGTTGAATTACAAGGTCAATTTGAAGATCGAGGACTTTCAAATATTAAAACACATTTATCACTTTTAGACATATATTCAAATCACAATCATTTGATTGAAAGAACAAATAAATCTTTTAATAAACTAAAAGAATTGAAGAAAGAAATTGCTGAAACAAAAATTCGTGAAAAAGCAACTACTGATGATAATGAGTGGGTTAAAGAGTCATTCAATCAATTAGAGTCATTAGACCCTAAATTAGGTGAAGAACAAAAGTTAAACCAAGCTAAGTTATTTTTAAATAATCGTGAAAAAATTTTTATAGCTATTAATCAATCAAAAATGATTATAGATGAAGAATTAGGAATTGAAGATTTAATTAACAGACTTTATAAAACTTTTGATAATGTTAGATCAATTGATCGTTTAAATATTAATCAGGCAGTTCAAATTATAGACAGAATTAAAGTTGATATTGAAGAATTAAAATTCATTGTAAATAGTGAAGCCAGTGAAGTAAGTGAAGACACTCAAAACTTAGAATTAGTAAATGATCGACTCCATGAGTTAAGATCACAAGCACGTAAACATAATTGTAATATTGATGATCTTATAAGGATAAAAATGGAACTAAAATTAAAAATAGATCAAAATGACAATAATAAATTTAAGATTGATGAACTTCAAAAAAAATATGAAGAATTAAAAGTTGAGTTTGTTGCAAATAGTAAGTTACTATCTGAAAGCAGACGGAAGTCCGCAATATATTTATCAAAAAAAATAAATGATGAATTACCCCATCTAAAGTTAGAAAATGCAAATTTTAAAGTTAAATTTGAAGAATTGGAATTAGAAAACGCAACTGAAATAGGTATGGATAAAGTAATATTTTTAGCATCAACTAATTCTGGTGCGGATGCTCTTCCAATTAATAAAATTGCATCTGGAGGAGAATTATCAAGGTTTTTGTTAGCAATAAAAGTAGTACTAGAAACTATGGTACATCAAAGAACAATAATTTTTGATGAAATTGACTCAGGTATTGGAGGAGCCGCTGCAAATGCTGTGGGTAATAGACTAGCTAAATTAGGAAATAATTATCAAACTATGGTAGTAACACATTCTCCACAAGTTACCTCTAAAGGACATTATCATTATCTTGTGCAGAAAAATAATATTAATAACAATATTACGACAAATGTCACTCAATTAAATGAAACTGAAAGAGTTGAGGAAATTGCAAGAATGGTTTCAGGAAGCGTTATTACTAATGAAGCTAGGGAAGCAGCCTCTAAATTATTAAATACTTGAAATATGAATATAGAAATTCTTAATAAATTAAAATTACTAAAAGATAAAATTAATTATCATAATTTTAGGTACCACACTAAAGATGATCCTGAAATCTCAGACTTTCAATTTGATGAGCTTTGCAAACAATATGATGATATAATTTCATCTAACCCTGCATTTAATTTTTTAGAACGTAAAACTGTTGGTGATAAAATTTCTAATAAATTTCAAAAGTACCATCATCAAAAACCTATGGGTTCTCTAGTTAACGCTTTTTCATTTGAAGATATTAACGATTTTATTGAAAGAACTTATAAGTTTTTATCACTAAAAAAAGAATTTTTATTGGAATATACGTGTGAACCTAAAATTGATGGTTTATCAATATCCCTTCTTTATCTAAATGGAGACTTATTAAATGCGGTAACACGAGGTGATGGTAATGTTGGAGAAATAGTTACAGAAAACGTTAAAACTATAAGTGACATACCACTTAAATTAACAGGAAAATATCCTAAATTCATAGAGATTAGAGGTGAAATTTTTATGAAAAAAACTCATTTTGAAGAACTCAACAAACTACAAATTGAAAATAATTGCAAAATTTTTGCTAATTCTAGAAACGCTGCAGCAGGTTCCATACGGCAGAAAGACGTTAATATCATAAAACAACGTAAATTGAATTTTTTGGCGTTTACAATTGGTGAATATACTGAAGATTTTAAATTTGATACCCAAATTGATCTTTTGAGAAGATTTAAAGAAATGGGCTTAATTACAAACGAAGAAAACTACTTAGCTCGTGATATCAATGACATAAAAGAATTTTACAAAAAGATTTTGTTAAAAAGAAATAATTTAGATTATGAAATTGACGGTTTGGTTTATAAGGTTAATAGTAAAATTCTCCAAGAAAGATTAGGAAATTTAGCTAGAGCTCCGAGATGGGCAATTGCTCACAAGCTTCCAGTTGAAATAGTAGAAACAATTCTTGTTAGTATAGAGACACAAGTAGGTAGAACAGGGGCTCTAACTCCTGTTGGTAGATTAGAACCCATAAGAGTTGGTGGTGTGTTAGTATCAAATGTTTCATTACACAATGAAGATGAAATTTTCAGAAAGGATATACGTATCGGTGATACAATAAAAATACAACGCGCTGGAGATGTGATTCCACAAGTTTTAGGAGTTGTAAAAGAAAAGAGAGTTAAAGATTCAAATATCTATTCTGTTCCTAAGCATTGCCCATCATGTAATAGCATTACTTTTAAGCCTGAAGGCGAAGCAATTAGAAGATGTTTGGCTGGTATTAATTGTCCAGCACAAACTGTTGAAAAACTAAAGCATTTTGTTTCAAAAAATGCGTTTAATATTGATGGTTTGGGAGAAAAATTGATAGAAATGCTTTTCAAGGAAGATATTATTAAAGATTTTGCAGATATTTTTGCTATTAAAAAACATAAGGATAAACTAGAAGAAAAAGTAGGATTAGGCAAACTATCAGTATCTAATCTATTAAATTCTATTGAATCAAAGAGAAAAATTACATTTGACAAGTTAATTTATGCACTTGGAATTAGGCAAGTTGGTGAAACAAATTCTAAATTATTAGCTTTACATTATGATACATTTGAAAACTTTCGTATTGAGATGGTAAAAGCGGTGGACAAGACATCAAATTCTTTTCAAGAACTTGTTTCGATAGATCAAATAGGAGAAAGCATTGCTGAAGATTTAGTTTTATATTTTAATACAAATTCTAATCTAATCATCTTTGACAAAATTTTAAATTATATAACTATTGAAAATATTAAAAGAAAATCAGTAGTATCTCCATATACAGATAAAGTTGTAGTTTTAACAGGTGCTTTAAATAATATGAGTCGTGATGAGGCAAAGCAAACTCTTCAAAATTTAGGTGCCAAAGTTAGCAGCACAGTATCTAAAAACACTGATTTTTTAATTATTGGTGATCAACCTGGAAGTAAAGCAAAAAAAGCTAAAGAACTAAATATACCAATAGTAAGTGAGGAAGAATTGGTTGGAATAATTCAAAAATTTAATGATTAAATTTGCCTAGTTTTTATCTTTAAAAAATTTAGTAACTCTTCATTATCTGTTTCAATAAATTTTACTAAATTTTCATAAATCTTTTTATGGTATTCATTAACCCAGTCAATTTCAAATTTTGTAAGCATTTTTTTGTTAATAAGTTTTGTTTCTAAAGGTACTCTAGTTAAATTCTGAAAATGTAAAAATTTTTCCTTCGATTTATTTATGTCGTATTTTGAAACAACTTCTAAATTTTCAATTCTAATACCATATTTTCCATTTTTATAATAACCAGGTTCATTAGAAATAACCATTCCACTTTCAATAATACAATCCGAGGTTTTTGAAATAGATATAGGCCCTTCATGTACGCTTAAAACACTTCCAACTCCGTGACCAGTTCCATGGGCATAATCTTTACCTTTTGACCAAAGCGCTATTCTAGCCAATGTATCTAAATCTCTTCCTTTAATATTATTAGGAAAAATTGCTGATGCGATAGCAATATGTCCTTTTAAAACTAATGTATAATTCTCAATCATCTCAGTTTCCGCCTCCCCTACTAAAAAAGTGCGGGTCATATCAGTTGTGCCGTCAAGATAATGAGCACCTGTATCTATTAAATATAAACCATCTCTATTAATTTTTTTATTAGATGCGTTGTCAGCTTTATAATGAATAATGGCACCATTATTTCCAAAAGCTGATATTGTTGAAAAGCTTTCACACACAAATGTCTTTTCTAATGACCGAATTTCAAGAAGCTTTTCTGAAACTTCAATTTCTGAAAGGTTTTTAAAATTTACATTTTTTTCAAACCAAAATAATAAATTCAAAATTGCAAGACCATCTTTTAAATGAGCATTTTTAAAGCCCCTTAACTCACTAGGATTTTTTTTGGTTTTAAATTGGTCTACTGGACATGATATTGATTTATAATTTAATTTATTATTGACTAAAAAATTATGAACCTTCATTGGAAGAGTTTTTGGATCAATTAGAAAATTTTTGTTTTTAGAATTTTCTAAAAAATTACTTAAATATTCAAAATTACAAATATGAATGTTTTTTGCTTTTTTTATACTATTTTGAAATAGGTTATTATCAGTAAATATATGTATACCTTTCTGTTTTGAGACTATACAAAAAGATCTTGAAATTGGAGTATGTTTCAGATCTCTTCCTCTAATATTCAATAACCAAGAAAGACCTGTAGGGTTAAATAAAATATAAAAATCACAATTATTGTTTTTAATAACTTTTGTTAAACGGTTTATTTTTGAGCTAACTGTCTCTCCCGTATATTCTATTGGAAGTTTAAATAATTCATTATCACTTTTGACCGGTTTATTTAACCATATTTCGTCAATTATATTTTTGTTTATAAACTCAAGACTTGTTTTTGTTTCTTTAATAACATCTTGAAGAAACTCATATTCACTTAAAGTCAATAACCAAGGGTCAATAATAACTTTTTTTAGAATATTTTGATTTTTATTTAAAAATAAACAAACTTGCTTAAAACCACCATTGAATGTATTAAAATATTTGGAGTTAACCTCTTTTTTTAATTGTAGTTGATAACGTCCATCACTAAAAATTGCTGATTTTAATTGAGATTTTGCTGATATAATTGCATATCCAGCTGAGCCAGAAAAATTCGAAATAAATTTTAAGCGCTCTTCATTTTCTGGGACTTCCTCACCTGAAAACATGTCGCATCTGGGAACTAAGAAAGCATCCCACTTTCTACTTTTCATCTTATCTGTTAATAATTTTAGTTTTTTTTCCAAGGACTACACCTTTGTTTATGAGTTACGAATCATAATAATTGAACCCCAACCATTTAAACTAAATATTTTTTTTTCTTTAAATCCATATTTATTATACCAGTTTATAATATAGGGAATTTGCTCATTTAAAAAACCAGAAAGTATTAAAAAATAATTAGGCTTTATAATAAAACTATATAAAGGTGCTAATTTTTTTAAAGGACCAAATAAGATATTTGCAAAAACCAAGTCATAAAATTGTTTTTTTATGTATTTATTCGAATGATAAGAATTAGTTAAATAAACTTTGTTTAATACAATGTTATTTAATTTAAGATTTTCTTTTGTTAGCTTCACAGCATTTTTATCTATATCAACAAAAGTTACCTTACTTTTTTTAAATATCTTTTTTGAGGATATTCCAAGTATACCTGTCCCACATCCATAATCTAAGATTTGGTTTGATTTTGTAAATCTAGATATAAAAGTTAGAGCTTTTAAACAACATTTGGTAGTTTCATGGGTTCCAGTTCCAAATGCTGTAGAAGCATCTATTTTTATAGGAATTTTACTGACTGAACAATTTTTATTATTATGTGATCCATAGATATAAAAGTTATCTAAATTAATTATTGGGAAAGATTTTCTGTTGTATTTAAGCCAATTCTTTTGTGAGATCTGACTGACATTAAGTCTATTGGAATATTTGTCTTTTCTTAAATGATCATAAAAAAAATATTCTGTAGTTTTTAACTCTTTAGCGAGATAATTTAATTTACGATTGATATTATTAATATCAGGTTCTTTATTAAAAAATACTTCTAATACCCAAATCTGATTTTGATGAAATTCTCCAAATTTATTACTAGCAATATTATTTAAATAAAAATTAGTATATTTTTTTTGGTCTTTATCCTCCTTTACAAATAAGCTGGAAGATATATAGCCTTCAAAATCTTCGACATATTCTGAAAATATATTTTTGAAATTATCTTGTATTTCAAATCTTACTGACCACAAATCCATAATAAAATTTATTAATCTATTAATTTAACAAAGCTTGACACAACTTTTTTTTTGCCTGCTTTATCAAAGTTTATATTTAATTTATCACCATCCGACGAAATAATAAGACCCATTCCAAATTTTTGATGAAAAACTCTCTGCCCATTATCAAATTCAATATTAGAGTTCAAAATATTATTATCTATCTGGGCTTTCTTATAAGCATTAATTCCTTTTATTCCATTTTGCTTTGCCCTTAAAAATCCTGGTCCGTAAGATGCATTTTTTGTAGACAAGGCAAAATCAATTTGATTATAGCTTGACGAATCAGCACCAATATTACCTTCTATATTTTCGTTAAGAATATGTCTTGGAAGTTCACTTATAAATCTTGATGGGATTGATCCTTGCCATAATCCGTGAATTTGTCTATTAGCTGCAAAGGTTATAAATAATCTTTGCTTTGCTCTAGTGATGCCTACATAGGCAAGTCGTCTTTCCTCTTCTAATCCTGCCAAGCCTAATTCATCTATAGACCTTTGACTAGGAAACAGTCCCTCTTCCCATCCAGGCAAAAAAACCACATCGAATTCAAGTCCCTTAGCGGCATGTAAAGTCATTAAGGATACTTCACCTGCATCAGCTGTGTTATCACCATCCATAACAAGTGAAATATGTTCTAAAAAACCAGAAAGATTTTCAAAGCCACTCATGGCATTTATTAATTCTTTTAAGTTTTCCAGCCTACCTTCGCCATCAAGAGATTTTTCATTTTGCCAATGTGCAATATATCCTGATTCTTCAAGTACCTTTAATGCTAAATCCGTATGAGTAATTACTTTGTTTTGATTATTCCAATATAAAAATTGATTTATTAGATTTAGCAAGGATCTTTTAACATTTGGCCTAAGTTCGTCAGTAATTAATAATTCTTGTGATGCAGAAAAAAAAGAAATATTATTTTTCTTTGCGTAAGAATGTATCATGCTTGTTGTATTTGTCCCTAATCCACGTTTTGGAATATTAATAATTCTTTCTAAAGCAAGATCATCATTAGGCTGTTGAACTACCCTGAGATATGCCAAAGCATCCCTAATTTCCATTCTTTCATAAAATTTAGCGCCTATAACCTTATAAGGGATTCCAATGTCAACAAATCTTTCTTCAAAATACCTGGTCTGATGACCAGCTCTAACTAAGACTGCCATCTGATCATGCCTAAAACCTGCAGAATAGAGATTTTCAATTTCTAAACTAGTTTTTTTTGCCTCTTCCATTCCATCCCATACAGATATTAAATCAATTTTGTCTCCATCTTTTGACGAAGTTTTAAGATTTTTGCCTAATCTTTCTTTATTGTTTATAATAACACTATTAGCAGCTTGTAAGATTCTTCCTGTGGATCTGTAATTTTCTTCTAATTTAATAACTTTTGCTAAAGGATAATCCTTTTCAAATCTTAATATGTTTCCAACTTGGGCACCTCTCCATCCATAGATAGACTGATCATCGTCTCCTACGCAGCAAATATTTTTAGTTTTATCAGCCAAAAGTTTTAACCATAAATATTGTATAGTGTTGGTATCTTGATATTCATCAACTAAAAAATATAATATTTTGGAATGATATTGATTTAATATATCTGAATGTTTTGATAAAATTGTTAAATTATGAAGAAGCAAGTCTCCAAAATCAGCTGAGTTAAGAGTAATCAATCTCATTTGATAAGTTTTATAAACATTAATGGCTTTACCATTCGCGAAATAATCAATATCTGAAATTTTTAAATCTTCTGGCTTATAACCTTTATCTTTCCATTTCCCAATTAAATTTGACATTGATTTTGGAGTAAATTTTTTAATATCAATTTCTTCGTCAAGCATTATTTGTTTTAATAGTCTTACTTGATCGTCCGGAGTAATAATTGTGAAATTTGAACTTAACCCTACAATTTCAGCGTTTTCTCTTAATATTCTGGCAGCTATTGAATGAAATGTTCCTAACCAAACCGAGTTTGCTGAGGGGCCTATTAAACTTTCTAGTCTAATCCTCATTTCTTTTGCAGCTTTATTTGTAAAAGTTACTGCAAGTATGTTCCAAGGTTTGGTCTTATTACTATATAAGAGATTTGCAAGTCTGGCAGTAAGCACTCTTGTTTTCCCAGTTCCCGCTCCCGATAAAACCAATAGAGGACCCTCTAATTTTTTTACTGCTTCTTTTTGAGATGGGTTTAGATCAATGAATGCCTGGTGGTTATAAAAATTGTTCATAAATTTTAAAAAGTTTCTTGATTATAATTAAATTTTATTTCTAACATATCGATGGTTTAACTTGTAGAAAATTAATAAATAAATGATAATAAAATTAGTTAATAATTAAGAGAGTAATTACTTGAAATGAAAAAAAATAAATTTGTATTTTCATATTCATTAATATTATTGTTTGTATTAAGTGGCTGTTCTACCAATTTAAAAAACTCTGCTGAAAGTACAGATCCATTTGAAAGTCTAAATAGGAATATTTTTGCTTTTAATAAATCTTTAGATCAAAACATAGTCTCTCCTGTGAGTGCCGCATACGTTAAAACAATCCCTCATACAATTAGAAGAAATATAAGTAATCACTTAGAGTGGATGGATACTCCTAGTACTATAGTAAATAGCGCCCTGCAGATGGACTTGGAAAATACAATTTTAGCTTCCGCAAAATTTATGTTAAATGGGCTATCCTTTGGTTTTTATGACTTTGATAATAATGAAACTAAAATTCCAAAAAAAGATTTAGGGTCTACTCTAGCAAAGCTTAATGTTCCAGAAGGTCCTTTTTTAATGGTACCTTTATTAGGTCCTAAAACTGTTCGGGATTTTACAGGAACGTTGTTAGACAAGCAAAGTTTAAGCAATGTTTCATCTAATTCTATCAATAAATTAAGCTTAATAGAAATCCCAGTCAACTTAGTTGATAAAAGAAGTAAACTTGCAAAAAATATTGAAAATATTTATGAATCACCTGACCCTTATACAAAAATGAAGTCTTATTATATACAAAATAGAAGAAAAAATGTGTATGGTGATACATATCTCGACGATAAAAACAACAAATTGGATATGGAATTTGAAAAACTCTTACAATAGTCTAAATTTAAAAAAAGTTTTATGCATTACTCTTTTTTCATTTTTATTTTTTCAATTTTTAACATTTCAATCCTATTCTGATAATGTAAAAAATGGTGAAGTAATTGTTCAAAAGATGATTGCTGATGCTAAAAAGCATGCTGTAAAAACAATAAATCTCTCACCAAAAGAAAGATCTTTGAAAATTGAAAAATTGATAAAGCGATTTATAAATTTGAATTTTATGGCAAGAGCAACTACTGGAAGTTATTGGAAAAAAGCAACTAATACCCAAAAAGAAAAATATAAAAGTGCTTTACTTAAACAAATTGTTAATACAATTGAAGAACATTTAAACACACTAGCTACATTGGCCTACAAACCTTTGAAATCTGAAGCAAGAGGTAAAAAATTAGTCTATGTAAAGGGTATAATAAAGGATCATAGTAAAAAAATTCCTGATGTAAATCTTTTATGGAAATTGGCGAAGGATAAAAAAGGAAATTTTCTTGTGCTTGATCTAGAGATTGAAGGCATATCACTAGTAAGTTCCCATAAATCTGAAACAATGGCTATACTTCGAAAATATAAGGGTGATTTTAACGCTTTATTAAACACTTTTACTAAGAGTGAGTGATTTATCTAGATATTGGCTTATATTTAATCCTTTTAGGGTTTAATGCGTCGTCTCCTAATCTTCTTTTTTTGTCATTTTCATAATCTTGATAGTTACCCTCAAACCATTCGACATGACTTCCACCCTCAAATGCTAGGATATGTGTAGCAAGTTTGTTTAAAAACCATCTGTCGTGTGAAATTACAACAACACATCCAGAAAAATCAAAAATTGCCTCCTCTAAAGATCTCAAAGTATCAACGTCTAAATCGTTAGTAGGCTCATCTAAAAGTAATACATTTCCAGGAGTTTTTAACATCTTTGCAAGATGAACTCTATTTCTTTCACCTCCTGATAACTGACTTACAAGTTTTTGTTGATCAGATCCTTTGAAATTGAATTGTCCTACATATGCTCTACTTTGAATTGTTTTTTTCCCGATTTCTATTTCGTCTAATCCGTCACAAATAGATTCCCAAACGTTTTGTTGAGGCTTTAAAATGTCTCTAGACTGATCCACATAATTTAAACTAACTGTATTACCAATTGAAATATCTCCGCTGTTTGGTTTTTCTTCTTGTGTGATTAATCTGAATAAAGTGGTCTTTCCTGCGCCATTAGCTCCAATAACGCCTACAATTCCACCTGGAGGTAACTTAAAACTCAAATTATCTATTAACAATTTATCTTCAAAAGACTTGGATACATTTTCAAAATTTATTACTTCATTACCTAGCCTAGGAGCAGGAGGTATAACAAGATTACCAGAGTTAATTTCTTTTTTTTGTTCTCTTGCTACTAACTCTTCATAAGAAGATATTCGTGCTTTTGATTTTGCCTGTCTTGCTCTTGGCGCTGATTGAATCCATTCTAGCTCTTCATTTAATTTTCTTTTTCTTGCTTCTTCTATCTTTCCTTCTAGTTCTAATCTTTTTTGTTTCTGTTCTAACCATCCTGAATAATTGCCTTTATACGGAATACCCTCTCCACGATCTAATTCTAAAATCCATCCAGCCACTTCATCTAAAAAATATCTGTCGTGAGTAATGGTTACAACTGTACCTGGAAAATCATGAAGAAATCTTTGTAACCAAGCAACTGATAGGGCATCTAAATGATTTGTTGGTTCATCTAATAACAGAAAATCAGGATTTGATAATAATAATTGTGCTAATGCTACCCTTCTTTTTTCACCGCCTGACAAATGGTTTATATTTGCTTCTGCAGGAGGCAAGCTTAGTGCATCCATGGCAATTTCAGCTTTTCTATCTAAATCCCAGGCATCCATATTATCAATTTGTTCTTGAAGTTCTCCTTGTTTAATAATTGTTTCATTCATTTCTTCGTCAGTTAAATTCTCAGAAAATTTTAATGAAATAGTATTGAAATTATCAACAAGTTTTTTTGCTTCAGCCATACCCTCCATGACGTTTTCATATACATTTAAATCACTATTTAATTCAGGTTCTTGAGCAAGATAACCAACCTTTATACCATCCGCCAATTTTGCTTCACCATTATACTCTTTATCAACTCCTGCCATAATTTTTAAAAGAGTAGATTTTCCTGCGCCATTGCCTCCTAAAACACCAATTTTTGCTCCCGGTAAAAATGACAAACTAATATCTTTTATTACTTGCTTACCGCCAGGATAAATTTTGCTTAACTTATACATTGAAAATATATATTGTGGATTATTCATAAATTAGCCCCAGGATATTTTGATCAAATAACTAAATAACACAAAATTATTTTTATAGTTATTTTATTTAATTAATATAAATAATAATTTTTAATTTAACTATTATGTTTGTATAATAAATTATGAATATTTCTTTTCCTATATGGATAATTATCATTGACTATATTTTGGCTCTAATAATGGCCATTTTAGTTTTTAAGTTTCTTTTAAACTTATTTATTGATGAACGAAGTAATTTAGGTTTTTTTAAGTTTTTTACAAAAATCACGTCTCCTATCATCAATGTCACTTTTAAAGCAACCCCAAATTTTATAGTTCAACCCCTTATACCTCTGTATATTGCATGGCTTTTCTTTATGATAAGAATATATTTCTTACCTTTGGTTTTAGGATACACTTACATAGGTAAGTTTGCTTTTGTATTTGAAAAACAAATAATTGAACAAATTAAATCAATAATTTTAAATATAGCTCTATATTTAAATTATGGGATCTAATTTATATGAAAAACAAGTTTTCAATCTATGTATGATTTCGTCTATCAAAATAGTCTTTGTTTCAAAAGATGTCACAAATCTTACTACAATCTCATCTTCACTTATTTTTCGCCAAAGATTAGGAATAATATTTAATTCAATGATTTTATTATATGTTTTTTTATTAATTCTTATGAAGATTTCATTACCTTGTGTCGGATATAAAAGTTTAAAATCCTGAAATTTTGATAATTCATCACTAAGATACGTTGCATTTTCATTAGCCTTTTGTGCTAGTTCTAACCATAACCCATCTGTAAACCATGCGTTTAATTGAGCAGTAATGAATCTAGTTTTGGGTATTATGTGTCCGGTTTGCTTGATCATTTTTTTAGCTTCTTGTGCAAGATTCTTATTAAAAAATATAATAACTTCAGCGGCCATTGCACCATTTTTTGTTGCACCCAATGATAGACAATCAACTCCTATTTTCCAAGTTGCCTCAGCAGGAGAAACAGATTGTTGAGCAACTAGTGCATTGGAAAACCTAGCTCCATCCATATGTAGGTAAAAATTATTTTTTTTACAAATTTTACTAATAGCTAGTATTTCATTTTTAGAATACAGAGTACCATTTTCTGCTAATTGAGTTAATGAAATACCAGAAATTTTTGAGAGCTGCTTTCCTTTAAAATCTAATTCATCAAGTTTTTTAGTAATGTCTTTAGAATTGAGCCTGCCAGAATTATTAGAGATAGTTTGCAACTTTCCTCCACCAGAAAAAAACTCTGGTGCTCCTCCTTCATCATTATTTATATGTGATTCACTATGACATAAAATACTTCCATAGGAACGAAGAAAAGAGGATAAAGCTAAAGAGTTAGACGCTGTTCCAGACATCATCGGTATAATTTCTAAATCCTTTTTTTCAAAAATCTCCATTATGATGTTTTTACATTTTTCAGTGAAAACGTCATTCCCATATGGAAGTGTTTTTTTATCAGACGCTTGCGAAAAGGTTTTCAAGATCTGAGGAGCTATTCCAGAAATAGTGTCAGTGCCAATAAGAATTTTTGTTCTATTCATTCAAATGCCTTTTACTCATTACTACTCTAAACCAAATTGAGAACCTTTATTTACTGTAATAATATATTTTATTTGCTTTGTTTTAGTATTTAAAACTACCAATATATTATTTCCCGCATAAAGATATCTCAATAAAATTTCATTGTCTTTTCCTAATGATGAAGAAATTAATTGTGCACTAGAGGGCTGTTCAAAGTTTAACTGATTTAATTTTTGTTCATCTATAATTAAAGTATTATTTTTGTTTTTCTTGGACTTTTCTAGGTTGTCGTAAGTATTATATAGCCCAATAAACAAAACAAATAACCCTAAAATAATTAACAAGCCCAAAATTATGGCAATAATTTTTATAATCCGTATATTAGGAATTATCTGGGATTGATTTTCTGGATTTGAGTTGGACAAGTTAGACATGGTAAATCCTATTAAAATTTCACTTTCTATTAAAGACTTTGACATCCCGTATGACAGGCTTGATGTCTGGGTTACTGAAGCTATTAAAGTAAGTAGCTATGCAAAACAAGAATTAAATGATACCAATCTTTCTTTATCCAGAAGTAGAATAAAAAAACTAATTGAAGGAAAAAATATTAAAATTGATGGAGTAGAAGTTAAGGATCCATCATTTAAAATTAAAAACAGCAAACTTATTACTATTCAATTTCCTCCTGCAGACAACCCTATTCCTTTACCAGAAAATATTGATTTAGAAATTCTTTATGAAGATCAATATATAATTATTTTAAATAAACAAGCAGGTATAGTTGTCCATCCTGCTCCCGGTTCCCCCAATGGTACTCTAGTAAATGCCTTATTGTATCATTGTGGAAAAAGTTTAGAGGGTATTGGCGGGGTAAAAAGACCTGGAATCGTCCATAGATTAGACAAAAATACTAGTGGAGTGATGGTAGTTGCAAAAACTGAAACTGCTCACGTTAATTTGTGTAAAACCTTTAGCAATCATGATTTAGATAGAAGGTATAACGCAATAGTTTGGGGCCAACCTGCAAATATTGGTATTATTGAAAAACCCATTGGAAGATCAGCTTTTAATAGAAAAAAAATGGCTATATCACTTAAGGGTAAAATGGCTATAACTAAATGGAAAGTGCTAGACGTTTATGCACCTCTAGCTAGCTTAATTGAATGCAAGCTTGAAACAGGAAAAACTCACCAAATTAGAGTTCACCTATCTGATATAGGTCACAGCGTCATTGGTGATGACTTATATGGTAATTCATTGTCTGAGAATAAGTATAGAGATAGCTTTTACAAAGAAAAGATTCGAAGCATTAAGTTTTTAAACAGGCAAGCTTTACATGCTACAAAACTTAGTTTAAATCATCCCATCACAAAAAAATATATAGAATTTATTAGCCCTTTACCAAAAGATATAATTCAATTAATCGAGATTTTTAAAAAAAAATACTAAATTTTTATTGAAATACTTTAAAAAACTTATAAAAACATTAAATGTATATACAGGAGTTCTATTTTGAATAATATAGATTCAACAAGTGTTTCATTGTTATCCCCAGACAATAATCTGGGTAGGTACTTAGATCACATAAAAAAATTTCCAATGTTAGATGCTGACGAGGAATATGTTTTAGCAAAAGATTGGTTAGATAAACAAAACACTAAAGCCGCTCATAAACTTGTTACTAGTCACCTAAGATTAGTTGCAAAGATTGCGATGGGATACAGAGGTTATGGGCTTCCCGTGGCAGATCTTATTGCTGAAGGCAATATCGGTATGATGCACGCTGTTAAAAAATTTGACCCTGAAAAAGGCTTCAGATTAGCTACGTATGCAATGTGGTGGATTAAGGCGGCAATACAAGAGTTTGTATTGAAAAGTTGGTCACAGGTTAAGATTGGCACTACAGCAAGTCAAAAAAAATTATTTTTTAACCTTAGAAAAATCAAAGGTAAAATCAATGCACTAGAAGATGGAGATCTTTCACCTAATCAAGTTAATCATATTGCTAAAACACTTGATGTTTCAGAAGATGATGTTATTAGCATGAATAGAAGGATGCTTGGAGGAGATCATTCACTTAATTCACAGATAAATCGTAATGATGGAGAAGAAGCTGAATGGCAAGACATGCTATCTGACGAAAGAGATAATCAAGAAACACAGTTTGTGAATAATCAAGAAAAAAATATTCGAAATAAAATGATGATTGAAGCCTTGGAGCATTTGAAACTGAGGGAAAAAGACATAATAATTAAAAGGCGTCTGATTGATACTCCTAAAACACTTGAAGAATTGTCACAAGAATATAAGGTGAGTAGAGAAAGAGTTAGACAGATTGAAACAAGAGCTTTTGAGAAGCTTCAAGAAGCCATGAAGATTAAGGCTAAAGAGTTAAAACTAATTGGGACTAATGAATATTAGCTGGTTTTAAATGGATTTTTTAAGTATATGGTATCATGTCTCTCAGGACTTGTAGATATTAAAATTATTCCACAACCAATAAGTTTTTCAATCCTTTTAATATAATTTTTTGCTTGATTTGGTAGGTCTTCTATTTTTCTAATACCGACTATGCTACCGTCCCAACCATCCAATACTTCGTAAATTGGTTTAATTTGTTGTTGTTGCTTCTCTGATGAAGGTAGATAAGTTATGACTTCATTATTTAAATAATAGCCAGTACAAATTTTAATTTCCTTAAATCCGTCTAAAACATCTAATTTAGTCAACGCTATACCATCAATACTTGATAATGCAACAGCTTGTTTTACTAAAACAGCATCAAACCAACCACAACGTCTTTGTCTCCCAGTTACGGTTCCAAATTCATGACCTTTTTTACCTAAATTAACCCCATCTTCTCCCTTTTCCTCTGTGGGAAATGGACCTGATCCAACTCTAGTTGTGTAAGCTTTAGTTATTCCAATTGTGTAATCTAGTGATGTTGGTCCAATTCCAGATCCAATTCCAGCTTGGGATGAAACGGTATTACTACTAGTTACATATGGATAAGTGCCATGGTCTATATCTAAAAAAGTGCCTTGAGCACCCTCAAACAAGATATTAGAAGATGCATTAATATGTTTGCTAATTAAAAACCATGATGGTTGAACAAAACTCAAAATAAATTGACCTTGTTCCCATAACTTTAAAAAAATATCGTTTGGGTTTTGTTTGCTTTCTCCGATAGCAGACAACCAAATATTATGGTGTTCATATAATTTTTTAAGTTTTACCAAAAAATCGTCTTTATCAAGGAAATCACATACTCTCAGACCTCGTCTTCCCACTTTGTCTTCATAAGCAGGTCCTATACCTCTGCCAGTTGTTCCAATTTTATTAAGGCTCTGTTTGTTTTCTCTGATATTATCAATTGCCTGATGTATAGGTAAAATTAAAAAAGCTGAATCTGAAATAATTAAATTTTCTGGGGTTATTTTTATATTTTTTTCTTCTAATTGCTTAATTTCTTTTGCTAAATGAAATGGATCAACAACGACTCCGTTCCCAATTAAGACAATTGTATTCTCTCTTACAATTCCACTAGGTAATAAAGATAACTTAAAAACATTGTCATCAATAACCAATGTATGTCCAGCATTATGGCCACCTTGAAATCTAACAACTAAATCAGCGTTTTTTGATAACCAATCAACAATCTTACCTTTACCCTCATCTCCCCATTGTGTTCCAACAACAACTACATTACTCATAAAATATTCCTTAGTTTGGGTTGATTTGTTAAGATTTTAATTTAAGGATAGTATTATTTTTCCAAATATATTTACATTTCATTTCCGAAGCCTCTTTTTCAAACTCTGAGTTAGAAACAGAACCGAAAACGATTCTATAACCTTTTTTTATAATCTCGTCTGCATCTTTCATGTTTAGGTAAGGTATATACACTAAGTCTTTATCTAAATTTAACATAAGATTGGGATAAACTTTTTCGGTATAAATAGTACATCCAGTTGCAGTTTCTCCCGTTAAGATATTGTAACTTCCACCTTTTGCTAATTCACCTTTTAATTTGTCAGAAAAAATTGTAAAAGTAATTCCTGTGTGATACTTGAACGCTCTGTTTTCAAGTGGATCTATTGAAAGTTTAATAGACTTATCATTTTTTCTGACAATATTTATGACTGTTAAGTAATGGCCTATTATATCAACTAAAATACCTTTGGATTTTAATTCCTGAAGATATTTAATTACACTTAAATGATCTCCAACAAGGTCCATTAATTCAGATATAATATTTAGATTTTCGAATTTTAGTTTTTTAAGACTTTGTTTGTCTTTAATATCTATATATTGATTAATAGTGTGTTTTAACGAAGGTGAAATACCTGTTAAAAGATAATTTCTCAAAAATGGTAAATTAATATCAATTGTTAAATTATCTATATTTATTGATTTGAGTGCTTTGACACAAACCAGCATTATCTCAGCATCTATTACTTCAGATTTGGCTCCTATTAATTCAGCACCTACTTGAGTTTTCTGACGCTCCATATTAAAACTGTCACCTTTTACTCTTAAAACGTCACCAGAATAAGATAATCTTAGTGGACGAGATAAGTGTGACAATCGAGTAGAAGCAATTCTAGAAATTTGTGCTGTAACGTCTGCTCTCAATGCTAACATTTTTTGTGATAAAGGATCCATAACTCTGAAAGTAGAATCTTTTAACACTTTACCTGGGCCGTCTGATAGCAAAGTTTCTTCATATTCAACCAGAGGAGGTTTAACTCTTAGATATCCATAACTAGAAAATATATCTAGTAAATTTTCTATTATTTTTGACTGAACATGAGCATTTGGATAAAGAATATCACTAAGCCCTGCAGGCAACAATCCTTTTTGATTTAATAAACTCGACATTATAATAGCTTTTAAATAAAATTATTATATATATCAAAGTCTATAATGTATCTAATAAAATTTTTAGAAAAACACATAATTTAGTTATTTTCGAAGTTAATAACGTTAACCCGAGCAACTTGAGGTAAAGATCGTAATTGAGAAATGATTTTTTCATCTATTTCACCATCAACTTCAACCAGTGCAATAGCCTCTCCACCTACATTTCTTCGTCCTAAATGAAAAGATGCTATATTGATATTGTTTTTTCCTAAGGTATTACCTAAATCACCAATAAATCCCGGCTTGTCATAATTTCTTAAATAAAGGGCATTTTTAGGAAAATCTGACTCAATTGCAATCCCTTGAATATTTATGATCCTTGGTTTATTACCAGCAATTAAAGTTCCTGAAATTGTTCTTTCACCTTTATTGTGTTTGATAGTGATCTTGAGTAATGTCTCATAATCACAACGCCTCTCATGCTTAATCGTAGTTAAACCAATTCCTCTACTTGAAGCAATAGAGGATGAGTTTATATTATTTACTGCGGCTGATGTGGGTTCAAATAAACCAACAAGATTACTTGCCATTAATGGGACACCTTGTATAGATGAAGCTTTTCCTTCTAACTCTAACTTTACACTCAATATACCTTCTTGTGTAACTTGACCTAAAAACGATCCCATTAAGTAAGCAAGCTTTACATATGGTTTCAATATCGGCGCTTCCTCTGAAGATACATTTGGGTAGTTGAGAGCATTTACAACTGCTCCAGTATTTAGATAATCGGACATTTGTTGCGCTATTTGTAGTGCAACATTTTCTTGAGCTTCTAAAGTAGCTGCACCTAAGTGAGGTGTAGCTATAAAGTTAGGAGCTTCAAATAAAATATTTTCCCTAGCTGGTTCTTCTACAAACACGTCAAAAGCTGCACCAGCTAAATGCTTGTTCTCTAACGCCGCCCTACAAGCAACTTCATCGACTAAACCTCCTCTAGCACAATTAATAATTCTTGAGCCTCTTTTCATCATACTAATAGCTTCAGATGAAATTATATTCTTAGTATCTTCTGTAAGTGGCGTATGAAGAGATATTATATCAGAATTCTTTAACAAATACTCTAAATCTACCTTTTCAACACCTAATTCATACGATTTTTCTTGAGTTAAAAATGGGTCAAATGCAAAAACTTTCATTTTTAGACCTAATGCTCTACTAGCTACAATGGATCCTATATTACCACAACCTATGAGACCTAAATATTTACCACTAATCTCAGTACCATTAAATTTCGATTTTTCCCATTTTCCTTGTCTAGTAGAAATATCAGCTTGGGGTATCATTCTGACTAATGACATAATAAGAGCTATAGCATGTTCAGCTGTAGTGACTGCATTTCCGTAGGGTGTATTCATCACAACTACACCATGCTTAGTTGCAGCTACTTTATCTATATTATCTGTGCCAATACCAGCACGCCCAACTATTTTTAAATTTTTTGCATTCTTAAAAACTTCTTCATTAACCTTTGTTGCAGAACGAACTGCGAGACCATCAAACTTATCAATTAGTTTTAATAATTCTTCAGGTTTCAATCCCGGCATATATTCAGTTTCGATTTGATTTTCTTTAAAAACGTTAATTGCAGATTCACTTAATTTATCACTTATTAGTACTTTAGGCATTTTTCTACCTTCATTATATTATATTTTAAATTGGTCTAATGTTTCGTAATAAGCCCAATCTAACCAGGGTAATAAATTCTTAACATCATTATTTTCAACTGTTGGACCACCCCAAATTCTAAATCCTGGCGGAGCCGACCTATAACTACCTATATCAAACGCAACTTTCTGGTCTTCTAGTAATTTAACAATATTTTTTTCAATATTATTTTTAATCTCTGATGGAAGATCAATTATTTTAGGATCAACTAACTTTAAGCATATAGATGTACTGGATAAATTATTAAAATCTTCACACAAAAAATCAGCCCAATGAGAATCTGAAATCCAATTTTTAATTATATTTAAATTATTCTTGGACTTACTTATTAGTGCAGATAAACCTCCTACTTCTCTAGTCCACTTAAGTGCGTCTAAAAAGTCTTCAACGCACAACATTGACGGGGTGTTTATAGTGGCACCTGAAAATATATCAAGATTCAATTTACCATTTTTTCTAAGTTGGAATAACTTTGGGATAGGCCATGGAGGATTATATGTATTAATTCTTTCAACTGCTTTTGGAGATAGGACTAGAATACCGTGGCCGGCTTCACCACCAAGGCATTTTTGCCAAGAAAAAGTCCCAACATCTAACTTTTGCCAATCAATGTCCATTGCAAATGCAGCTGAAGTTGCATCACAAATAGTTAGACCATTTCGCGAACTATCGATCCAATTTGCATTTGGCACACAAACTCCAGCAGTTGTACCATTCCAGTTAAAAACAATGTCACCTTTAAATTGGTTATTAGTAAGATCAGGTAACTTGCCATAATCAACTTTAAATATATTAACATTTTCTAATTTAAGTTGAGATTGTATATCATTAGCCCAATCCGAACTAAAACTGTCCCAAACTAACATACTGATTGGTCTAGGCCCTAGAAGGTTCCACATTGCAATTTCAATGGCTCCAGTATCTGAGCCTGGAACGATACCTATTAAGTAATCTTTAGGAATTTTCAGAATTGATTTTGTTAAATCGATTATCTGTTGAAGTTTTGATCTAGCTATTTTGTGTCTATGAGATCTAGCTAATACACTATTATTTAAAAATTTCAAAGACCATTTTGGTCTTTTTGCACAAGGACCAGAAGAAAATTCAGGACGTATTGGCTTGACTAATGGTCTGGTCATATTAACCTCGTATAAATGTTATTGCTTATTGGGAAGCAACAGCCCAAATAGGTTTTTAAACATTATTGAATTTTTGTCAACAAACAAAAAAAGAGAGAGAATAATTGCTTAAGTTATACGATTTGTCAGGAAAAAATGATTTGAGATTTAGCCCCCCTTGTTGGATTGTTAAAATTTGCCTAATTCATAGACAAATAAATTTTGAAACAGAGCCTGTTAAATTTTCTGAAAAAAGTAAAATAGAATTTTCCAATCAACAATTAGTTCCTATTTTAAAACACCAGAATGGATTTGTTTGTGATTCATGGAACATAATAAATTGGTTAGATAAGAATTATAATGATAAAAAAATTTTTCTAAATCCTTCATCTAAAAATTTTTCTCATTTTTTGTACCTTTGGACTTCTAGACAGCTTTTACCAATTTTATTTAAAATAATTGCACATGAGATACCAAATGTTTTAGAAGGTGATGATTTAGATTACTTTATTAAAACAAGAGAAGATAGAATAAAAGGTTCTATAACTAAATTCATACCTAAAATAAATGATCATATAAGAGAATTTAGAAAATTAATAAGTCCTATAAGAAAAATTATTGAAATTAATGGATTTATTTCTGGGAAAAAACCAGGTGTAGAAGATTATATTTTTTTTGGAAATTTTAAGTGGGTTTATTCTTGTAGTGCTTGTAATTTATTGGATGAATATGATCCAATTTATAATTGGTACAGAAGAATTCTTGAAATAACTAATTTATAAATTCATTTATATTAAAACAATGGTTTATGGGTCCGTTACCTCTGCCAAATTTGGGGTTAGTTTTAATGGCATTGTTCACATACTTATGGGCAATCTCAAAGGAGTGTCTAATGTCAATAGATTTAGCTAAAGAAGCTGACAAAGCCGAAGCCATTGTGCACCCTGTTCCGTGGGTATTATTAGTTATTATCTTTGAAGTTTCTATTGAATGAATTTCTGAAGAATTTATCAACAGGTCTGTCATAACCCGTCCTTGCATGTGTCCACCTTTCAAAACAACATGACTTGCACCAAGGTCAATTATTTCTCTTCCTACATTTTTCATATCTTTCAGGTTGTTAATCTTCATTCCAGTTAATATTTCAGCCTCAGGGATATTGGGCGTTAGGACAGGTTGAGCTTCCTTAATAAAATTTTTTAGAGCGTCAATTGCATTTTCTTTTAATAACTTATGACCTCCCTTTGCCACCATTACTGGATCTAATACTATATTTACATTCTTATTACTCACAATGTTCTTATTAAATAACGCTTCAAGTACTGCAGAAATTAAATCTGCGCTATGTAACATTCCAATTTTGACCGCATTAGCATTAATGTCAGATAGACAACAATTAATTTGTTTTACAACAAACTCTATAGGAATTTCCAATATATCAAAAACTCCATTTGAATTCTGTTCGGTCAATGCTGTAATTGCTGTCATTCCATATACACCAAGGCTCGTAAGTGTTTTTAAATCAGCTTGTATTCCAGCACCTCCACTTGGATCTGATCCAGCTATGACTAAAACAGTTTTCTTTAAATTATTCAGTTTTGTTAAATTCATTTTCTTTAAGAATAGTGTTGGCTATTATCTCAGTAATTTCCTTAACTTTATTTCCATCTCTACACTCGACCATTATTCTAACTAAGTCTTCAGTTCCAGATGGTCGTAATAATATTCTACCCTTCGATCCTAATAGACTTTGCTGCGTTTTTACTAAATTTGTTATATTATCCTTAAATAAGATATTCTTATCAATATTTTTAAGATTTTTTAGAGATTGAGGCACTGGTTTAAATGGTCTTAAAAACTCTGATGCTTTCTGACCAGATTTTTTAAGTAACGACAATACTTTAATCGCAGTTAATATACCATCTCCTGTTTTGGCAAAATCAGATAATACAATGTGCCCAGAAGGTTCACCGCCAAGTTTACAGTTGGATTTAATCATTTGATCTAGTATATAGCGATCACCAACCTTAGTTCTATAAAGGCTAATATTAAGTTCTTTTAAATAATTTTCTAAACCTAGATTCGACATTAAAGTGCCTACAACTTTATTGTCGTTTAACTGATCATTTTTTTTCATTTCTTTCGCTAATACGGCTATAATCTGATCACCATGAATAATATTTCCGTTCTCATCCGAAAAGATTACCCTATCCGCATCTCCATCAAGAGCAATTCCTAAATTAGCTCCCTGTGCTTTAGTCATTTTAGCCATTTTGTCTGGAAACATAGCTCCACAATCTAAATTTATATTTTTACCATTAGGTTCTGCTCCAATAATTATTGAATCAGCCCCAAGCTCAAACAAAACTTCAGGTCCCACCTTATATGAAGCGCCATTGGAGCAATCCAGCACTACTTTCATAGAACTTAAGTCTTCACTTCTGGGTAATATTTGTTTTACAAATTCAGAATATCTTCCAATCGCATCTTCCATTCTTCTAGCCCTACCCAAATTGGCGGATTTGGCAAGAATCGGTCCATTAGCCATCCTTAGCTGAATTTCATTTTCCACTTCATCATTCAATTTAAATCCATCAGCACCAAATAGTTTCAAACCATTATCTTCATAAGGATTATGGGATGCAGAAATCATTACACCTAAATCACATCTTAAGACCCTGGTTAAATGAGCTATAGCTGGAGTTGGAAGAGGGCCAGTCGTAATAGAATCTAAACCAACCGATGTAAAACCTGCAACTAAAGCTGGTTCGAGCATGTATCCAGATAGTCTTGTATCTTTACCAATTAAAACTCTTGATTTCTTTGTTCCTGCTTTACCATAGAAATAGCCTCCTGCTGCCATTGCTAAATTAACGGCCATTAAAGCAGTAACTTTATCTTTGTTTACAGTGCCTCTTATACCGTCTGTACCAAACAATCTTTGAGAAATATTAAAAGATGTTTTTATCATTTAGAACCTTTTTAAATTAGTGCTCTTTGACATATCAATGCCTGGTTTGTTTCAAAGACATCATGCGTTCTTATTATTTGAATACCATTGTTAATTGCATGAATAGCAAAAGCAATTGAACCACTCAACCTTTTACTTGGGTTAATAGATTTTTTATTGATCCCACGAGATTTAAAATTATCAATTGAAAGTTCTTCGATTAGTGACTTTCTACTTAATCCAATTAATATTGGGACGCCCAGACCATGGAAAATTGACAAATTACGTAATATGTCTAAATTATGAAACTTATTTTTCCCGAATCCAATTCCTGGGTCAATAACGATATTAGCTTTATCAACTCCCATACTTACAAGTTCATTAATTTTTTTAACAAAAAATTTATATATATCTATTGGTGCAAAACTATATTTAGGATTATTTTGCATAGTCTCAGGATTATCCTGCATATGCATTACTACTATTGGCAAATTGTTTTGCGATACAAAAGCAATTTTGTTTTTATTATTAAAGCCAGTAATATCATTTATAATATCTACACCATTTTCATATCCTGATTTCATAGTAGAGAAGTTTCGTGAATCTAGAGATATAAGAGAATTGAAATTATTTTCTTTCAAAGATTTTATGATTTGTATTGCTCTATTTTTTTCCTTACTTACCGAAATCCTTTTCGCGCCTGGTCTAGATGACTCAGCACCAATATCAATAATTGACGCACCACAAGTTTCCATTTTTTCAAAAATTGTTTTTACAGATTTGTAATCACTTTTTTGACTTTTCTTGTAAAAACTGTCAGGCGTAATATTTATTACACCCATAATGTGTGGTTGAGACATATTAAGTTTAGAATATGGATACCTTTTCTTAATAATATTATCCAAACTCATTTCAGCTTTTATTAAAGAGTCTTTAGTATGATTTTTTGAAGAACTTAATAACTTTGTAGGAGTCATGAAAACTTCCACATATAAATTATTTTTTTTTTGTATGACTTTAAGTTGGTTAAAATATCGCCAACCACCTCCAATTCTCAACCCATTAAAACATTCAAACCTTGATTTGGGAATAGGTACTATAAAAGTTTCAACTTCTTCGCAAAAAGGGGGTGCAAATAAACTTTTATCATTTTCCACAATAGCCATGCATTACCTATGCGAAACAAAATTATTAGTTATTGTTAGGAGTTATCTATTTCATTAGTAACAATCGTTTGCTTAGCTGTTGTGGAAGGAATGCCTGCTCGCTTCTTAGGTTTTTTTGCTTTAGGAGAGTTGTCATTATCATTAGATTTTTTAATAGAAATATTTAAACCCTTACATAAGTCTTGAATTTGTTGCCCGTCCAGAGTTTCATATTCCAATAAAGCTTCAGCGACTCTTTTAAGTTGCTTTGAATATTTTTTTAACATTTTCTCTGCATCAGAGTAAACTGAATCAGCAATTCTACGAATTTCATTGTCAACTATTGAAGCCGTGTTATCTGATACATTTTTTTGTTGTGAAACAGATCTTCCAAGAAAAACTTCTTGCTCGTTAGCTTCGTAGGCTAAAAATCCTAGTTTGTCTGAAAGTCCCCATTCAGTGACCATACGTCTAGCAGTATCAGTTACCATTCTAATATCAGAGCTTGCTCCTGTAGTTACCTTTTCTTTTCCGAATATCAACTCTTCAGCAATTCTTCCACCACATGCAACTCTAAGATCTGCAAAAAGTTTATCTTTAGCCATTGAAACCCTATCTCCTTCTGGCAATCTCATTACCATACCTAAAGCTCTACCTCGAGGAATAATAGTCGCCTTATGTATTGGGTCACTTGCTGGTGAGTAAGCTGCTACAACTGCATGACCTGCTTCATGATATGCGGTTAACTTTCTTTCTTCTTCAGTCATAACCATGGACCTTCTTTCAGAGCCCATCATGACTTTATCTTTAGCTTCTTCAAATTCAGCCATACTTACATTATTTCTACCTTTTCGGGCAGATAATAGAGCGGCTTCATTTACTAGATTTGCTAAATCGGCTCCAGAGAATCCTGGAGTACCTCGAGCAAGTGTTTTAGATATAACATCAGAAGATAAAGGGACTTTCTTCATATGGACCTTTAAAATTTTTTCTCTGCCAATCATGTCTGGGTTAGGTACAACAACTTGTCTATCAAATCTTCCAGGTCTTAATAAAGCTGGGTCAAGAACATCTGGTCTATTTGTTGCGGCAACAAGTATAACTCCTTCATTAGTTTCGAATCCATCCATTTCAACTAGAAGTTGATTTAAAGTTTGTTCTCTTTCATCATTACCTCCACCTAAGCCTGCACCTCTATGTCTACCCATAGCGTCAATTTCATCAATAAATATAATACATGGTGAGTTTTTTTTACCTTGTTCAAACATATCTCTGACTCTTGAAGCACCAACGCCTACAAACATTTCAACAAAATCTGATCCGGATATTGTAAAAAAAGGAACACCTGCTTCACCAGCAACAGCTTTAGCTAATAAAGTTTTTCCAGTTCCAGGGGGGCCAACAAGTAATACTCCTTTTGGAATTTTACCGCCAAGTTTTTGAAATCTGCTTGGATCTTTTAAAAATTCTACAACTTCTTCAAGTTCAGCTTTAGCTTCGTCTATACCTGCAACATCTCTAAATGTAACTTTATCTCTATGCTCGGTAAGAAGTTTAGCTTTTGATTTTCCAAACCCCATAGCACCTTTAGCACCACCTTGCATTTGTTTCATAAAAAAAATCCAAACTCCTATAAAAAGTAACATTGGAAACCACGAAATAAGAACAGAAAGTATTCCTGGCATACCACTTTCCACAGGCTCGGAGGTAACTTTAATTCCTTTTTCTGAAAGCTTATTAGCTAACTCATCTTCTTTAGGTATAAATGAATAAAAAGGAACACCACTACTCGAAGCTCCAAAAATTTTATCGCCTTGTATACTCACTTCTCGAACTTCACCTGCGTTAACCCTTGCAAGAAAGTCTGAGTAAGCAATTGCATTGCCCGTGTTTTTAGAAGAACCACCTTGAAACACATTAAAAATTGCAACAAGTACAAGAGATATTATTACCCAAACAGCTATATTCTTTCCAAAATTATTCATTTTTTTCCTTTTTAATTATGTCAATTATACCAATACTTTATTCATGAGGTAAAGACTAAAAGATT
>QBXD01000005.1 GCA_003283875.1 SAR116 cluster bacterium AG-321-A13
GTCACCATGAAAAAAAACTGGAATACCATCTATTATTTTATTCCAATCTATTTTAGTAAGCAAAGTAGAAACTGAGTTAATTAACTTTCCGTTAATAATGCTTTCTACATCACTTTGAGGATATTTAGTATGATATTTTTTTAATCTTTCATACGTTTTCTGAAAATAAAATTTATGACATAGTTCTTTAAAGTTATTAACATTTTGTTGTGTTTTCCATAAGTTCAAATCTAAAAAATCTAGCAGTTTTTGAAATATATCAATATTATTATTCATATATAAAGTATGTCCCTCTACATAGTTATATGAATAAAATTGTTCCTTATGATCAATAATCACAGGAAATACTTTTTTATTTACTTTAGAGCGTAAAACTCTATTAGTAATAATATTTTTATCCTTGAAGAATTTTATAACTTTTTTATTTACGAAATACAATGTTTCGTCATGTTTGCTAAAATCATAATTCTCATACTTTTTTAATACTTCTTCATAATGTTCTTTTGTTCCAACATCAGTCCAATTAAAGTCTAATGGTTTAACTTTATTTTGAGAAATTAAGAATTCTAAACCGTTTGATATTTGGTGTTCTTCAAAGATTTTGTCTTTTTTTTCTAATCCTAAAAAAAAGTTTTTATAATCTTTTATAAATCCTAATCCTATAAAAGCCTTATAGCTTTTATTTTCTGTTTTCTTCTTATCTTTAATCTTTATTATGTAGTCATCAGATATTTTTAAATTACAATACTTATCTGTATCTTCAGATTTAATACTTGATACACCAAGCCAATTTTGAGAAATATAATTTATTTCCGAATTTTTTTCCCATAAAGTGTCACATGAAACGAAGTAAAAAGGTTCAGAAAGATTTTTTTTACAACTTAAAAGTGAAAGACCTGGCCCACTTCCCTCATCATCAAAATTTTGAACCTTAACAAATTCAAATTGAATTTTAGGATGTGCGATTTCTAAATAATTTTTAACTTGATTTCCTAAATGACCAATCGCAATAATAAATTTTGTTTTGTTATCAAATCTGTTTATAATATGAGATATGTTAGCTTTTCCGTTAATTTGAAAAAGTGATTTATTAAGATAAGTTGACATGTTTCCCATTCGGGAACCTTTACCTGCAGTTAAAATGCAAACAGGTGGTAAAGATATCATTTAGTTATGTGCTCCTTTTGAATTCTCCCATCAGTACGTTTTGTATCATCTGATATTCTAATTACATCGTTTAGATGTGGTGTAGAAGTTTCATATAATAAAATATCAGTGACAGCTTCAATTCTATGCACCACAGGGGGAGATACATCTACGCTTGATAATTCTGAAAACTCAACAGTTGAAATATCATTTGGTAGTAAATCTTTATTATTTGCTTTATTAGATGAATTATAATGCAGTAAAGCATCACCTCTAACTAGAAGATTAGTTTCTTGTTTGAAATTATGAAATTGTAAACTTGTCTTTGTACCAGCTTTTATGAAAATTTCCTTAAATGCGTAAAGTTCATGTTCTCCATTAATCCATAATTCGTGTCCCCATGGTTTTGTAACTTTGTATAATTCATCTTTTTTGTTAACAAAAATACCATTTTTCTCCAATTTTGAATTTTTTTTACAACCAGAAATTAATATAATGCATTTTCCATTTACTATTTTTAAGTCTAACGGCCTATCAATATTTTCACATTGTATAACGGTGTTAACATCAATCGTATTTTTTAACATACTACTATATATTTTGGTCCCATTAGTTAACTCTAATATAAATAAACTGAATGATTTGAGATTTTCAATTATGAAATCTTCATTTGTAAGAGAGTTAATAGAGTAATGATATGGTCCATCACACAAAATTTTCTTTTCATTTTTTTTTAATGAAATTAAATTTAATATATTTCCACCAAAATTTTTCATAATATTTATACCTGCTTATTAATTTATCATGGATTAAATTTTATAATTCAATAAATTTGGATTCATTTTGAAAAATTCATCATAGAAACTTTTAACATAAACTTGCATCGACCAGTGACTATTAAATCCAAATTTTGTCTTCATCCATTCAAGACCCTCTTCGATATAAAGTTTTATATGTTCATCGTATGGTTCAGTTTTTATTAAATCAGATTGCTCTAAAAGAAAACTATCATTTTCGTTCATCATTATTTTCGAAGTGATTGCAACTGCCCATTCGTTTGCATATGACTTTGATATCATTTCTATATCTACTCCATATCCTCTAAAATTAGACCCATCAAATAAGAAATTTTTTTCTGAAGGGTTTTTTTTATCGCAAATATCATAGATAAGTTCTTTTTTAATTAGGTAAGCTCCTGGATTTACTGTCCAAAAATATTTTACATTATCTTTTTTAAGAAAAAACTTTTCACCCCAATCTTCAGAGCAAGGAGATAAGATTCCAACTTTAGGGTGTTCGTCTAGCACATCTAATAAATCTTGCATAAAAGGTTTTTTTTCAAAAACTATATCATTGGCGAGTAGAAAAAAGGCAGAATAATCGTCTAGCTTTTTGGATTTATACAAATTAGCAAGTCCATAGTTCATTCCCTGAAAGTATCTTAATCCGTGCGATCTTGCTTCATCCCAATCAGCATGCCAGTAAGAATACTTGCATTTTAAAGCGTCATCTGAACCAGACTCAATAACAAATATATCAGTATTGTTTCCATCGTATTTTAATATTTGTTCGTATAGATTTTCTGTTACAATAGGTAGGTTTCTATTTAGAATCAAAGTAGCAATTTTTTTCTTCATTTTAATGTGTCCAACCGAAAGCATTTAATGTACCTAATTATACTTTCTTTTACGCATTTTTTTAGAAAATTATCCATATTAATATTTTTTGAATTACATGTTTTCATAGCATCCTTTTTCAATGTTTTAAAATCCTCAGTGGAAAAAATATAATGACCAGCAATGATTGCTTTATCTTCATCGGTTGCCACAGTATCGTTTAGCATCCACTTATCCCATTTTTTAGAGTTTAAAGAAATTTCAAGAAAAGTGTCAATTAGATCAGTTCTTTCTATAGATTTAAGTAAATCTAATATACCAATTGTTTCAGCAACCCCAAATTCTGGAGCAATGTTAGCTGCATGTATTCCCAATTTTGGATACCAAGAAAGAGCTTCATTTGAAAGATAATCTGTATTATGAGCTTTCATAAAAATGTGATGTTGGTCACAAATCTCTAACATTTTAGGTAATTGAATTTCTGGAGGAATTTCATTTTTTACCCTAATTGGTAAACCAAACGTGCCTACATTTCTAGTTTCCATTACTTTTGTTCCACCTTGAATAACAACAAATGTTGGTGGTGTTATTTTGTTGTTTGAACAAAATGCATTTAGTTTTTCCAATGTGTAGTCAAGTTCTTCTTGAGAATTAGTACTTCCGCTTTGTTCTTCTGTACCAATTTCAAAAATAATCTCAGTGCCTAAATTTTTAGATTTTTCCCAGCAAAATTCATATAATTCACATATTCTATCCAGAACATTTTCTACACTTATTTTTCCATGAATATCAACACTTGGATCAATATGAATTTTCTGGAAACCTGACATAATGTCACATTCAAACGATCTTTTTGAAGAATCCATAGCCAACTTTAAGCTTAGATTATTTTCTTTTTCATTTTCATTTTGCCATGGTCCTCCATGATCTCTTGAGAGGATAATCATTCCTTTTTTATCTTTTTTAATTACATAATTTGCAAAATCATTTGTTTTCCAATTTTCAACATAACCACCACCATACTCTGCAGAATCAATTTGGCGTCTGCTCGCTATTAAAAATATTGGACATTCATAATAATTAGATACCTCAATAGCTGCGTCCACACAATTTTTACTCATAGGACCAACCCCTAGTAAAGTACATCGATTATTATTCAAAACCCTTTTAATTTTCTCATTGATCATACTGTCCATTCTCCAGATAGTTTGCCCTCTGTTATAGGTAATTTGTCTGGATTGAAAGGGGTAAAAAACTTTCTTAGTATATGAAGACATGCCTCTGCAACAGCACGATCACCTCCACGTCTGTTAGTAATAAAATCAGCGTAACTTTTGGCATTTTCGTCTGCATTATTAGGTGCAATAGAATATAGAACATCTTTCATAACATAATGATCAAAAATACCATCACCCATGTAAATTACTCTTTCAAGTTTGTACCTTTCTGTAATCCAACTGACTCGGTTTATTGTGCTTACCAAATCCAACTTATAGTTCATATCATGAACTATTCTTTTTTCACTTATAGGGAATCCCTTTCTATCACCAGTTACAAAACGTATTTCTAATTTATCTCTTAACAAACTTAAAGCATCATTGTCATCTGGTCCAAATACTTTTATAATTTTACCTTTTTCGGAGTAAAAAAAGTCTCCAGTTGTCATTACTCCATCTACATCAAGTATAAAAATCTCTGGTTCATTTTTATGAGAATCTTTTTTGTTCATTTAAGTTCCTTTTTAATCAAACGTAATTTTCAGTAATATATTTTTATTTTTTTTGCAAACAGGTTTCAAAAATAGAATTATTGTTTTAATTGTCGCGATAATAAGTTTTGATCAGATCAAGATATATAGATTATAATTTTATTTATTTGTTGCAGGCCCTCGAACGATTACTTTCAAATTATTTTTTAGTATTCTTATTATTGATTTTACAAAGTTGATAATATAATTATTACCTTTCGGATAATGTAAGTATTTGTAGTATCTCAGTTCTTTTTTATTGATGCTTAAATTTCCAAAGTAATCTTCAATTTTCTCTATTCTTTTTTTCCAAAAATAAGGAAGGTCTTCTAAAAGTATCATTAAATCAGCACCTGAATTTTTTTCAAAGGAATAATGACTTGAGAATGGATTAATTAAAACACATTTTTCTGATGACCTAGTTTTACCATAGACAATTTTAATTTTATTCTCAAAAAAACCATCCGGTATAAATAATGGAGGAACATAATCAATTATGTGTGAATAACCATCATAGTGACGACATAATTCTATTTTTGGATGAATAACATGATGTTCTCTTATATTAGATAAATATAAAAAAGTATCCTCAATGCGAATTACCCTTTTTTTACCGACATCCATTGAAAAAAATGATTTTAAATCTTTAAGTTTATATAAGTGCACTGAGTCTGTTACCATCTTATTAAGTTTTAGAATTTTAAAATGTGAATTTTCAAAAATGATTTTAGAATATACTTCTCCATAATATCCCCAATACGCAGAAAATATCGAAGCCATGTTATTACATTCGGTATAATGGGAAAATGGTATAGACAACAATGAGTCATTATTAAATTCTATATTAACTTCTTGCAGTTTATCAATTAAATCATAAAAGTGTTTTGGATCTGCTATAAATGGATGATCATTATTAGGAGAAAAAAATATCCAATCCTTTTCAGAGCAACTTAACTTTTCAAGAGCATCAAAAAATTGTTTAGAAGTTGTTGACCTTTCTTTATGAATAGTTGCTTTTGGAAACAACTCTCTGATTTCATTATATATGAAATCATGATCTTTATTTTCACATTCAAGACGTATAGTCACACTTTTCCAATTAATTTCGGAATAGCTTATGAGAGTGTATCTTGTAATATCAAGTTTTGTTTGGTACCTGTATTGAGAATCTTTACTTCGAATTTTATGGTCAATTTCAAATCTTTTTGGGTCTCCTCTGAGGAAAACCCCTGGGATTGCATCTTCTATAAACACATCAAAAAATAAATGTACATTAAAATTTGATTGTTTTTTTGGCGTTTTTTTTAACATATCTCTATAACTTGATAATTTATATTCTGAAAGGATCATAGATGTAATTTTATTTAGTGTAAAAAACTTTTTGATATTTATTAGGTGAAATAAACTCTTTGAACAATGAACCTAAATACTATCATTTAATGGAATTTTTGTTTAAATTTAAATAATTTTATTTAAAGAAAATATTTCATAAGATGAAACGTAATAAAACTCTTAAGTTAAAAAACAGTATTTTATATCTAATCAGTTGCACCAGTTATACAAACAACAAAGAGGAAAAATTTTAAAACTTCAAGATGAACATTAATATCATATCAAAAGGTTGTTAACTTAACACAAATGAAAGTAAACCATATTGATACTGTAAGAGTTTAAAAACTAATATTTAAACTTTATACCATCTAACTTAAAATACACAACTCACACTGCTGATTGCGAGGATGAAACACATAATCATGAAAATGTAGATTGAAAGTTATATTACCTTATAAAACATCATCACTTTTGACCATGATCCCAGCCTAACAAATTTTTAAGCTTAGAATTGAAATTTTGACTTGTAAAAGTATTGGATGAAATATAAGGATTTTCTTCCATGGCCATCTCTCTCAAATAACTTGCTGCAAAGCAGCCAAGAATAGAATATCTATCGTTTTTAGAGTCATTTTTTCCACTTTGGTGCCAAACATGCCCATTCCAAAAAACTAGAGAGCCTTTTTTTGCTTCTAAAGGAATTAATTTATCATCATAATTTTTTGTTCTATCTGGTTTTTTGAGAAACTTATGACTTCCTGGATAAACAAGTGTAGCACCATTTTTGTATGTATAATCTTCGATAATAAAATTTACGTTGGTTCTAATAATCCAACTAGGCAAAGGCGAAGGTACATTCGCATCAACATGTATAATTTGTTTTTCAGCTCCAGGATTAAGTATATTTGCATGAAAACTGCTTAGGTAATATTTGTCATGAAGTGTTTCTCTATCAAAAGCATGGTCATTTAAATTTTTTATTACATTATGTAATATAATTTCTTGAAAAATCTTGTTTTTGTTTATTAAATGATAAATTCTTTGCATTTTGCTAGAACCATAAACAAAAGCAGTTGAGCTTAACTTTTCAGCATCAGCAATATTTTTAAGAATAAGCCTGAGTTCATCACAGAGAACCTCATCAATGCAATTATCTACTATAAGATATCCATTTTTATCAAAAAAATCTTTTTGCTCTGTTGATAATTGTCCTGGACCCATTCCATTTAATATTTCAGGATAATTGTCTTTAGCTGTAGCATTAAAAATATCTATACTTATATCATTAAACCATTTAATTGTGTCTTTTTTCTTTTTGGATAAAATATCATCTAACAAAGATTTAAATTTAAAAAAAGTCGCCTCTTCAGGATATTTATCTATTTTAAGACAATCTAAGAAATATCTATTACTTGTAAATTTAAAGAAACCTTCACGGAAATTCAAATTAAGCAAATAAAGACCAAATAAAACTACTAGGCAATCTTCAGATTTTTGGTCTACTTTTAATAACTCAAGATCATTAGTAATTTTTTTGAATATTTCTTTGTCATTGAAAAAAAGTTTCAAATCTCTATAACTTTTGATGTGCATTCGTAATTCAATCTTTAATGAATTGTTAAAATTATTAATAATTATATCATTATTGTCTTATATGTCACCTGAAATTCTAGCAGATTTTGTTATTTCGCCTAGGTCAACTAAAATAATTATCATACGAGGGTTTAAATTTGTACATTTGTTTTTACAAATTGTGACCCTCTAAAAAAAGTCCATATTTGAAATTTATAAAGTCTTGTTGACTTTAAATTAATATAACTTAAATATAAATCTTACTTAACATAATGGTTTTATGATTTACTACAAGAAGCTATTACTAGCATATAATTAAATAAAGATTTTATTTTTAAAAATAAAAAAATTAAATGTTATTTTTATATTGTTAGAATAATAGCCAAACTTTGTTAGGATTTTACCAATGAAGATATCAACAAATTGTCCAGCTTGTAACAGCAAAGAAATAGAAAAAAAACCTGCTGTTTTGATGCCTTTCATAGCTGACCGCGCATTTGGCTGGAAACCATTAACTATTGAAAAAAGTATGGGATTAAGAACAATTGAAACTGGTAATGCATGTAGTGTTTGCAATTCATGTTTTTGTAAAGATTGCTCTTTCTTATTTTGTGATATTCGTTTTGATGAAGATGAAATTGCAAGATTATACAATGACTATAGAGGGACTGAGTATATAAGATTAAGAGAAAGCTATGAAAAGGGCTATTCAAATAGAAATGAATATTTAGAAAATCAAATTCACTACCTTCACAAAGTCGATGAATATATACTTTCTTTTGTAGAAGAACCAAAAAGAATGTTAGACTGGGGTGGAGATGAGGGAAAAAACACTCCGTTAACAAAGACTTCATCAATAATTGACATTTTTGAAGTGTCAGACAAGGATGAGTGTAAATTGAATCCACGTTTCAGTCTTGTGGGGCCTAAAGATGATCTAGTTGACAAATATGATTTGATTGTTGCCATGCACGTATTTGAACACGTAAGTTATCCATTAAAAGATTTGCTAAAGTTAGTTACCTTTACCAAAAAGGGAGGATATATTTACGTAGAAGTTCCTTTAGAAAACATTGTCCAATTTAGGGGGGAAAACGATGATATATTACAAAAAAAACACCATTGGCACGAGCATATAAATTTTTATAATTATAGATCTCTTCTTAGCATGGCAAAAAGATGCGGATTGGAAGTTTTAGATGTTTCTTCATTAGATGCATCGGATTCATATAGGGATTTCAAAGTACAGAGATTTATTGCAAGAAAAATCTAAGCGGATATTGGGTTAATGCTTTTTTTAGTAACTTTGAAAAATATGAAGGATGTTTAATTAACTCCAACATTACCCTAAAATAATAAAAAGTAGGTCTTTTAAAATTAAAGAGACAAATTAAAGAATAAAGTTTTCCTTTTTGTGGGGATATTTTTCTTAAAAATTTAGCTAATTCTTGTCTTCCTTGTTCATGAGGTACTGAGTTGTGACCATCAGAAATATTATAATTTATGTAAGGCTTATTTGCTATGTAACTATTTTCACGTGTCATTAAATCTAGAATTCTTCCTACATCATTGTACTCTCCTTTACATATATATTTTTCTCGATATGACCAAGGTTTTGAATTATCTACAAATTGACCTGAAATTAAAGGACTATTTCTGTTGTGACTAACAAAATAAAGATCTAGTAGCTTATTAATTTTTTCTTCCTCGTTTTTGCAACTTAAAAGGTTAAATTTAGAATCATTTAATCGTAAACTACATATAAAATCTATATTTGGATTTTCTTGTACAAATTTTTTTACATTTAATATTTCTGGTGTAATTTGATCATCATCATGATGTATAAACATTGGTGTTTTTTGTTCTCTAAAAACCATTGCTATATTTTGATCTGCTGTTTTGACTGAGACATCAGATTTATAACCAATCTTTAATTTCGAACAATATTTTTCTATCTCAGTCCGGTTTCCAGAATCAAATACAATAATCTTATCTGGTGAAGCAAATTCCAAAAGTTGATCTATCACATCGTATAATTGTTTTTTTCGTGAAAAAGTAGTTATACAATGAAAAATAGAATTTGAGTGTCTTTCTATATTACCTTGTTTCATATTCATTCATTACGTTATTTATAAGCAAAAAACAAGTAGTTTGAAATCTAATATTTAACAATATACGTTTGATAAAACCATAATAAGTTTTCTCTAAAAGTAGAAAGAATGTGATCAATTAAAACTACGAATAATATATAAAATGTTAGAGCTTCTAAATAAGATTTTTTTAAAGAGTTAGGCTTGTCTAAACTTCATGCTTTCATTTACATAATGTTATTAATTATTTAAATACACTTGGAAAGAGTTAATATTGATATGTTTTTTCTTAAAAAAATTAGTGTGCAAATATTCATTTTATTATCTTTTACTAGTCTATCTAGTTATTTTGAATTAATAAGTGTATAGATGTTTTTCTAGTAAGTCACAAAAAAACATTCTGATATTAATATTGATAATCTCGGCTAGGAGAGAAAGCGATTATGAAAAATAATGTAAAGAAAATTTTATTCATAAATGCGGACTCATTTTACAATAATCCTAATACTTTCTTCAATCTCGATTCATCTTCAGATAATGTAGTTTTTGCACACTATCTTTTGAAGCAAAATCTCGATAGACATAATATTAAATATTCTTTTTTTGAAAAAGAGAAGGTTGATTTAACAGAATTTAATTTAATAATTTTTAATGAACTTCCTATAAAAGGTTCCAAAGAAATGAAAGCCTTAAACGATTCTTTAAATTTAAAAATTAAAAGAATTTTAATAGCTATGGAAAGTGAAGTGGTTAGAAGGGAATACGAAACACTCGAAAAATACTTTCCATACTTTGATTTAGTTTATACGTGGAATGAAAGTTTTAAAAAATTCAAAAATTTTAGAAAATATAATTTTTCAATTTTTTTTGACCCTTCTTTTTTAACTGAAAAGAAAAGAAAATTAGTAAATTGTATAGCAGCGAATAAGTTAATTAATCATAGTAAAGCGCTTTATAAAACTAGATACAAACTAATACAAAAGTTTCAATCATCTAAACTTGATTTTGACCTTTTTGGTCACCGATGGGGTAAGTTTGTTGTATCTTCTGGATTAATTGGATCTCCAATAAATAGATTATTAAGATTTCTACCAGATTTCAAAAAATTAAAGAGTTGGCAAGGTTCAGTGAAAAATAAATCAAAAGTAATGGAATTTTATGATTTTAGCTTGGTAGTGGAAAATGCTAATCAGCTTGAAGGATATATTACTGAAAAAATTTTACATTCTCTTAACTCTGGAACTATACCAATCTACCTAGGAGAAGAAAATATTTTTAAGTTTATCCCGAAAGACTTTGTAATCAGCATAAAAGACTATCACTCATTTAAAGATTTAGAGAAAAAAATTTCTTCCTTTACATATGAGGAAAAAGTAAAAATTAGAAAAAAAATAAAAAAATTTATTATGAATAATGGATTGCAGGAGTTTTCTGCAATGTCACAATCTGAAAAATTGTTTAGAGGTATAAAGGAATTAATTTATTAAACCTGCTACTGTTTTAACATTATATATATATTTTTAATGTATAACTACTCTGTATAAAAAATCTCTCTATTTTCTTTGGGGGTAATAAATTCATTCTGCAATGTTTGATCTATAGCCTCGCTAAGTTTATATGAAGGGGAAAAACCTTGGAGTTTGTATTTAGCACTTTTAAACTCCGTAGAAGAGATGAATTTATTGACTCTTATTGAGCTCACAGGAAGATTTTTTCCACTAATTTTAGAAACTATATCTGCAGCATAACCAACCATAATTCCTAAAAAATAAGGTAAACGAAACCCTACACCTTTCTTATTTTTAAGTTTATATCGTACTTGTGAAACCAACTCTTTCATGGCTATATCAGGAGTATCTACATAATTATAGAGACCGTATTTTTGCTGACAATCAATACAAGCAACTAAAAAATCTATAAAATTTTTAACGTAAGCCATTGATTTTTTGTTATTCCCATTACCAACCATCAAAAATTTATTAGAAGCAATTTGATTGAACAAATTAAACACATTTCCTCGATTACCTTCTCCAAATATTACCGTAGGACGCACTATAATAAGTGAGTTATATTTATCCATCTGCCAAGCTCGAAGTCTTTCTTCTGCTTCAAACTTGGTACGTCCATATTCATTGAAGGGCTTAATATCACCACTTTCATCTGTTCCTGGTTTAGCAAAACCATAAACTGCGACTGAACTAGTAAAGATTATTTTTTTTATTCCTTTTTCTTGACACACCTTTATTATGTTTTCAGTGCCATTGACATTAGTTTGCTGATATTCTGATTTGTTACGTAAATTATCGCTATGAACAGCTGCCAAATGAACAACAATATCGCCTGTGATTACCTTACTTAAAATTTCTAGATTTCGAATATCACCAATTTTACATTTTTGAGAAAATTGATTACTCATCTTTAAGTCGATTATTTCAAAATCACATTTTTTCAATGAAAGTTGACGACAGAGATTTGTTCCGACAAAACCAGACCCACCAATAACTGTGATTTTAGACACCATTTTTAATCTTACTATAAATAATTTATCTAACCAAAAACTATAATTAATTAAACCCTATCTACTTATTCAAAAATAAGAAATTTAATAAAAATATATTCAATCCAATAACAGAAATATACATACTAGGAAACGAAAAATTTTTTATAACAAATCCGACACTTTTTCAAATTATCTAAAACTAATATTCAATCAAAAATTCAGAAAAATTAATAATCTAAATAATCTTATTATATTCTTCGATTTGAGACAATGTGAATAATTTTATATTATCACGTGTATAATATTCGTGGTACCAATCAACAGTCTTTTTCAACGCCTCCACAACGGACCATTTTGGTTGCCAGTCAAGTAATGTCTTAGCCTTAGATATGTCTAACTTTAGGGATTGTGCCTCATGATTACGCTGATTTGTATCAATAGTCCAAGATTTGCCTTTTCCCCAAAGTTTACATATTTTATTTGCTACCCATTCTACTTTCTTAACATCTGTATCGTTTGGTCCAAAATTCCAGCTTTCTGAGTACATTGTTGGATTATCATATAATTTTTCTGCAAGAGTCATGTAACCAGATAATGGTTCTAAAACGTGTTGCCACGGCCGTATTGAATTTGGGTTTCTAATCTTGATTTGATTGCCTTTATGTAAACCATTTATAAGATCTGGTACAAGACGATCAACAGCCCAGTCACCTCCACCAATAACATTCCCAGCTCGAGCAGTAGCTAAACCAATATTGGCTGAGTGATAAAAAGATTTTATGTATGAACTTGTTAAAAGCTCAGAACATCCTTTACTAGCACTATATGGATCATGCCCGCCCATACTTTCGTTTTCTCTGTAACCCCAACACCATTCTTTATTCTCATAACACTTATCTGTCGTTACGTTTACAACTACACGTGTACTATGATTGTTACGAGCCGCTTCTAATAAATTAACTGATCCCATAACATTTGTTGAATAAGTCTCAATAGGATTCAAATATGAATCTTGAACTAATGGTTGGGCTGCTAAATGAAAAATAATTTCTGGTTTAAAACAAGAGATTGATTCCTGCAATTTTTCAAAGTCGCGCACATCTGAGTACTCACCCTTAAAAAATTTAGATCCTCCCAAACTCACAAAAAGATTTATATTATCTTTAGGTTCTAAAGCATAACCATATACGTCAGCACCTTGGTCCATCAGCCAAAGACTTAACCAGCTTCCTTTAAAACCTGTGTGACCTGTAATAAATATACGTTTTTTATTCCAAAATCTGGTCATAAGTTACTACCAAACTCTCCAAGGCGCTTTTTTATTAACCCACATGCTTTCTAATGAATTTTTATCACTCAACGTGTCCATAGGTTTCCAAAATCCTTTATGCTCAAAAGCCATTAATTCACCTATGTTTGCTAATTTTTCAAGAGGTTCCTTTTCCCAAGAAGTATTATCATTTTTTATATAATTTAAAACTTCTTTATTTAAAACAAAATATCCTGCATTTATAAGTGTACCATAACCTGGAGGTTTTTCTTTAAAACTTGTTACTATACCATTCCTTATCTCAAGTGAACCAAAACGACCTGGAGGTTGAGAAGTAGTTACTGTTGCTGCTTTACCATGTTTTTTATGGAAATTAATAACAGAAGTAATATTTAGATCCGTAAGGCCATCACCGTAGGTAAAGCAAAAAACCTCATCCTCATCAAGGTGTTGTTTAACTCGCAATAGACGTCCACCTGTCATGGTTGACTCACCTGTATCTATAAGTGTAATTTTCCACGGTTCAGCTCGTTCTCTATGTATCTTTACATCATTTTGTTTTAGATCAATCGTAACATCAGACATATGCAAAAAGTAATTAGAAAAATACTCTTTAATTACATAGCCTTTATATCCACAGCAAATAATAAATTCGTTGATACCATGATGGGAATAAATTTTCATTATATGCCAAAGAATCGGTCTACCACCAATATTAACCATTGGCTTTGGCTTTGAATTTGTCTCCTCACTTATCCTAGTACCAAGACCGCCAGCTAAAATAACAGCTTTCATTTTATACTTTCCTATCGATTAAAATCTTTTTTATAGTATCTACCATATAATCTAAATGATTTTCTGTTAAACCTGGCCAAACACCAATCCAAAAAGAACTTTCCATTATTTTGTCAGTATTTTTTAAAGTGCCAGAAATACGATAATTAGTGTCTTTGAATGCTGGTTGTTTAGTTAGGTTACCTGCAAAAAGTAGACGTGAGCCTACTTTTCTTTTTTCTAGTTCTTCTGTTAATTCTCTACGAGTAATATTAAGCCCATCACGCAAAATCAATAAGTACCCAAACCAAGAAGGTTTTGATCCTGGTGTTGCTTCTGGAAGTATGAAATATTTATCTAATCCTTCTCTAATTAGTCTGTTTGTTAAACCAGAAAAATTTGATCTTCGCTTGGCGATAAAAGTATCTAATTTATCAAGTTGACTCAGACCAACTGCCGCCTGCATGTCAGATACCTTTAAATTATACCCAATATGACTGTAAGTATATTTATGATCATATCCATAAGGCAAATCCCCTAGTTGCCATTTAAATCTCTTTCCACAGGTGTTATCCTTACCAGGTTCACAAAAGCAGTCCCGTCCCCAATCTCTATAACTTTCACATATTCGTGCAAACTTTAATCTGTCTGTTAAAACAGCACCACCCTCACCCATTGTTATATGATGAGCAGGATAGAAACTCAAAGTAGCAAGATCACCAAAAGTACCCACAGCTTTATCATAACCATCTTCCATTTCAACTGTCGCACCAAATGCGTCACAACAATCTTCAATTAGATATAAATTGTTATCTTCACAGATCTTTTTTATAGACCGTACATCAAAAGGATTTCCTAGGCTATGAGCAATCATTATTGCTTTCGTTTTGTTTGTTATTGCATTTTTTACAGCTTGAACATTAACATTATGTGTTGAAATATTAACATCCACAAAAACAGGGATGCAACCATTCTGTATTATTGGTGCTACTGTTGTCGGGAAACCTGCAGCAACAGTAATTACTTCATCACCTGGTTTAATTCGTCCTTCTTTTAACTTCTGCGATGTAAGTGTTGAAAAAGCTAGGAGATTTGCAGCAGATCCAGACACTGTAAGCTTAGCTAATTTTTTTCCAAACTTTTTTGCTAGGTTTGTCTCAAATTGTGAAGCAAAACGACCAGCTGTTAGCCACATATCTAAAGAAGCATCTATCAGGTAACCGCAATCATCAGCATCAAGAACTTTTCCGGAAGGCGGAATATATGTTTCGCCAGGTACGAATTCTTGCTTCCCAAATTTATCATTAAAGTAGTTTTTACTAGCCTCAATAATTTCTTTTTTTGATGTCATCATCGTAAACTCACTTTCGATTATAAATATCCTCGTATCTAGTTATATCATCTTCTTTCAAGTATGATCCTATCTGAACCTCAATCAAATCCATCAAATGTGTTCCTGGATTTTCCATCCGATGTATCACGTTTTTGGGAACAAAAACTGACTCACCTTCATTTATTAACTTTACTTCATCGCCAATTGTCACTTTTGCAATACCCTTAACTACAATCCAATGTTCTGAGCGGTACTTGTGACTTTGCAAGCTTAATGCACCTCCAGGATTAACACAAATACGTTTTACCTGATAACCATTGCCAAGCACCAGACTTTCAAACCAACCCCAGGGTCTATGATCTTTTTGAAAAATTTCTGCTTGAGGAATATTTTTTTTCTTCAAATATTCAACAACATCTTTTATATCTTGCGTCCTATTTTTGTTTGCAACCAGGACTGCATCTGGCATTGCAATCGCAATGATGTTGTTTAGACCTAGACCCACAATTTGAATAGTTGATTTTTCTGAACGAAGCAACGTTTCAGTACAATCAATTGAGTGAGCTGTTTCTGACGTCACATTACCATATGAGTCCTTTTGACCCTTTAACCAAACTTCACTCCAATTACCTAAATCTGACCATTTGAATGAATATTTAATAACAGCCAAATTTTTAATTCTTTCCATAATGGCAATATCTATACTGATATTTTTTATCTTTTGCCATAATCCTGGATTGAGAAGATAGAAGCCAAGATCTAATTTAGCAACTCTCAAAGCTTCTTCAGTTAACTTTAAAATCTCATTCTCCAGTTTTTCAAATGCTGTAATCATATCTACAGCCTTAAACAAAAATATGCCAGCATTCCAAAGATAATTCCCTGCTTGAAACATTTTTTCTGCATTTAAATATTCTGGTTTTTCAATAAAACATTCTACTGAAGCGACGCCTAAGTGATCTAAATTTTCGCTTGCAACCTCTATATAACCGTAACCAGTTTCAGGATTAGTAGGAGAAATTCCAAAGACTACCATTTTACCAGCTTGGACCTGTTCAATACCGGCTTTTATTGCCTTATGAAATTCTTCAGTGTCAGGGATATCATGATCAGACGGTGCAACTAATAATATAGCATCTGGATTATTATTTTTTGCGAAAATAGATGCAGCAAGAATTGCTGGAGCAGTGTTTTTCCCCTCTGGTTCTAAAATTATATGCTTAGGAACAATTCCAATTGCTTGTAATTGTTCCGTAACAATAAAACGAAAATCTGAGTGAGTAATTGTAATATGTTTCTCAAATTGTATATCTGTAGAAGAGGTTAATCTAATAGCAGACTTCTGGAACAAAGACTGTTCTTCAAGCAAACTTGAAAACTGCTTAGGATAGGATTTCCGCGACAAAGGCCATAAACGTTTTCCGGAACCGCCAGCTAACATAACTGGAACAATTTTTTTCATTTTAATTTTCTCGTCATTTTATTAGACATAGTTATGAAATTTAACAACATTTTAGCTTATAGCATATTAAGGAAAATATTTTCTTAAATTCTTATTTTAAAGATTCTAAAAACCTTAGAAATAACAATAACTTAATAATAATATAAATTTAATTACATTTTTCCTTTAAATATTTCTGTATAAAGTGATCCCCCCAGACCATTGCTCGGATACTTGAGTTTGTGAATTTGTCATCATTTGGCTTAGTAACCAAAATTCAAGGTGAGGCCCATATGATTTAATAATTGGGATCATTCTTGGATCTTCATGTTCTAGAGCTGAAAGACAAAGTATTGGGGAATAATACTTGCGAGAATAAAGTAAATTTGGATACATTATCAAAGAATAAGAAGTTTCAATATGTCCCGATAGACAGATATTAAAATTTTCATTTTTAGGTAAAATATTTATTTGATTTCTTTGTGACTTGACATCATATTCTTGAAAAGCAGTAGGAAAATAACACCCAACAACACATCCAGATATAGCAGATTTCACAAAATTTTTATATCCTGATGCTTCTACTATTCTTATAGATTCTTTTAATGTGTTTTGGCCCTGCAATGTAGCTTTAAACCAAGATCCTTCAACTGCATTTTCGTAAACTTTTTTTATAAGTGGAAGAAATCTATCTTCAAGTTGCGATCCAATATCAATAGGTAAGTCCTGATGAGAAATGGCAAATGGAATGGAAGTACCTAAAATTAAATTTTTATAATTACTATCATTTTTAATAGAATTGTATAAATTGTTTTGCTCTAATTCTATATTTTTAAGGTTAACTGATTTGCTTAGTAATTTAAGATTGACTGCTTTTTTATTTTGCTTTTCTAGATCTATTAAAGGGTCATTAATTTTATAGAAATTTCGTTCTGCATTTGCAAAAACTCTACACTTTTCTGTTGGTATCTTTCTTCCAAGTTTATTAAACAACATCTTTGCCCTTACTCAAATTGCTTAATTATTCAGTAATTTTTTAGTTATTTAATTTCTCTGTTTCGACCAAAACCTTCAGCATAAGGAACTGGTAGTAAAGGACTTTTTTTCATCCAATCTTGAACCGCCTGATTATGAAATTGAATAAATTCAGGGTGCTCACCTATGATACATTCGTCTCTGTAAGGACCAAGCCATTCATTTTTCATACCTCTTTCAAGAATTTCTTTTAATGAATCATTCACTACGTTTCCAATTGATAAATCCATATATGGACACGGAATTAACTCTCCATCGTGGTTGATTGTATTTATGCCTTTAACTGTAATACATTTACCAGGTTGACCATATGAAGGTGTCATATGGGTAAACACATTATATTTAGTTTCTAGTAGTTTTAATTGATCAACATCATCTTTGGTACATACCCAACTATCTTGTTCACGCGCTGTTCCAACAGGTTTTGCTAAAGTAACATATAACGGAATATCATTTTCTTTACAGAATAAGCACATTTCTTTAAATTCATCACTAAAAACTCGATCTTTTATAATACAAGTAGAGATTAGTAATTCTAAATTTGCTTTCTTAGATGCTTCTAAAGATCTTATTACACGTTGGAATGACCCTTTTTTGCCTCTAAATAGATCATGTTCTTCTTCTTTCATACTATCTAGTGAAATTTGCGCTTTGTAGCCACCTTGTCCAGCAAACCATTTTGCTTTTTCCTCATCAAAAGACCAACCATTAGTATCTAGAATAATTAGATGCTTTTTGGGATCAAGAGCTTCTATCAGCGAACCCAGGTTTCTGTCCATAAGTGCTTCACCACCTGTAATAACAAATCTAAATATACCAGCTTCATCCGCCATTTCTGACAATTTGCGGTAATCATCATCATCCATTTGTTTACGTGGGTCTTTAGCGCCAGTTCTGCGCACTACATCACGTGTCATGTACGGTTCTTCACAGCAGTGTGCACACTTAAAATTACACAAAGATCTATTAATTTTAAGACGTAAAATTGGACTAATATAACCATCTAACATTTTATTAAAATATTCTTGTATTTTTTGGTGCACTCTAGGACGGTGGATACTTTGGTCCCTTCTTTTATTTTTTTCCTCGAGTGTTAAGGCTTCATTCTCTGCAAGAATTTTTAATGATAAATCCAATTTGTTCTCCTACTTATAAAACATAGTTTAGAATCGTCATAACATACGATCAATTATATCAGAAAGTCCAGTCCAAATTTTCAATTTTGGGTAATAGGTCTGAATTTTTTTGAGCGATGGTATATAAGTAGATCGAACAAAATTACCTTCAGTAGTTTTTTTTGGGAGTGACAAAACTTTGCAACCGCTTTTATTCCCTATAAGTTCTGCTAATTCAGTTATTGAAATTGCATAATCTGATCCAACATTAAAAATTTTATTTTTAGGATCTGTTAATAGGGCACAAAACCATATAATTGCATCACCTATATACATGTAAGATCTCATTGCAGTCCCTGATCCTGAAATAATAATGTCTTTTCCATTCAATGCATCTCTAATAAAATTACCAAATGCATAGTGTATTGATAAAGGCATAAACTCGCCAGCAAAACTAAAACATCTTGCTATTGAATAATTATAATTAAAATTTTTTGCTAAATAATGTATTTGAAATTCAGCAACTATTTTCCCGATGCAAAGAGCATATTTATCATTTATAGATTCAAGTTTTGAAAATTCTTCTTCAGTTACGTTGTAAATTAAACCAGTTTCACCATAAGCTGCACCCGATGAAGCAAATAAAACATTCTTTATACTTCGACCACATTGCTCAAGAATATTCTTTGTTCCAAGATATAATGTATTAACTTTTTCTATTTGTTCTACATTATCAAAAGTCTCAGATGCACTGGTAGATGCAAAATGAATTAAATAGTCTGGATTAATATTTTTTAAATTTACAGTTTTTACATCACCTTGGATTATTTTAATAAAACCACAATTTTTAAGTTCAGGATTAGCATTTATAAAATTTAACTCATTTCGAGTTAATAAATATATTTCACCTTTGAATTTTTGTTGTTCGAATAGACTCTTGAAAACAGTTAATAACCAGATTCCAAAAAAACCTGTACCACCGGTTAATAAGATCTTTCCTTTTTCTAATTTATTAAAATATTCTTTACCATGTTGAGTAATATTCTTAACAGTGTGTTCGATATTGTAATGATCTTTGTAATCTACGTGTTTAATTGTTATCTCCGTCTATAAATACTCTGAAACTTTCATGCACAGATAATAGATTATCAGGGGCTTTTTTATGCCATCTCCACTGGCCATTACTTGGTGTTGGTCCAAAGGCTTTCATTGTAGAAGATGGTATGGTTTTTAAACTACATTTATATAGTAAGCTTATAAAATGCCCTCTTATATCTCGGTCATTAGCAATTTGACTGCGGACAGTTAATGGTGAATGGTCATATAGCACCTGACAACCTAATTCGCCCAACGCAACCTTTTCTATTCTAGTAATTGGATTTTCTTTAAACCTAATTACCCCTCCAGGCAAATGCCAGCCAGGTCCATAAAACTCATCTGACCTCCAAGTCAGGAGAGTTTCACTATTCTCATTTTTAATAAGTAAATCAACATTAATAATTGGCGTGAGGCTACTAACAAAATGAAATATATCTTTACTTAATCCTTCTTTTGCGTTTTTAACCTCTTTTTTTATTGTTTTAAATGCTAATTGTAATGTGTTATTAATCATCGGTTCTTCTAATCCCATTTTCATCTGCAATTAAAATATCACTTATGTTATAATAATTTTTTCTTATTATATTGATAATTTCATCAGAATATGCAGCTCCCATAACCACAACACATTGAGGACAATCAACATTTAATTGAGATGGTGAAAAGATTTCTAAACCTGTCACAGGGCAAAACTTACCTTGTTTGAAAGGAGCTGAATCTACAACATATTTGACATATCGATCAGCTCTTATCATTGCCATAATTGATAGCGCTTGATGACCTGCACCCCAGATTACTATTGATCCTTCATAATTTGATAGAAAATCTATAATATTACGTGTGTTTTTTTGTTTTTTTGCGTAAATACTGGTAATTTTAGCTTTCTGCCTTCTTCTTACGACTGCTGACAATATATAATCCTTCCAAACTGAATTAATAGTGATAATTTCTAAACCAACATTTTGTAAAACATTACGTAAAGATTCTTCTGTAAAATAATATATATGATCAACAGTAAATTCTGTATAAATACCATTCTTAAGCATATATCCAAAATTTGGTACTTCAATTAAAGCAATACCATTATCCAAGAGAAGATTTTTTATTTTTGTTAGACCTGCTAACAGATCTGGCCAATGTTCCATAAAATTAAAACATACAATAGCATCAAATGAAAAGTTCCAATTGTTTACAAACGAACTATCTAAAAATCCTTTTTGTGAATTATATTTTTTTTTTCTCAAATCATTAAAGTTTTTCATAGAGTTTTCTAAGCCAAATAATTTTTTTGCGCCAGATTCATGAAGTAAATCTAAATACTCTCCTTTGCCTGATCCAATTTCAAGTATCTTTTTATCGCATAACTCATATTTATTTAGAAATTCTTGAAATTGTTTTAGTCTAAATGCTTTCATATCTGGAGAGTATGCAACAGCACGAATTACGTCTTTATAATAACTAACTGGTTCTAAATTATGTTGCACTAAACCGCATTGAGAACATTCATAAATTTCCAAATCAATTTTTATTTGTGAATCTACTTGATTTTCAAAAAATTGTTGTGCTGAAGGCGGTTGATTTTCAATAGTTAAAATATGTTCACATAAGTTACTTAATTTACAAACACGACATTGCATAATATACCATTTTTTTAAATTACGTTAAATAAAACCATCTTCAAAAAATTTCTTATAATCATCAAAAAATGGTACACCAATTTTTTTTATAAAATTATCATTATTTTTATTTTTATATGCCAAAAAATCAACTCCAGAATTTTTAGCAAACTCTACGTCTACCGAACTGTCACCTATTATCAAACACTCTTTTTTAGAAGAATCTATATTCTTCATACTTGCAAAATAATTATTTTCATGCGGCTTTCTAGTATCTAAATCTCCATCAGCTACAACATTTTTAAAATACTTGGAAATTTGCAAGTCAAATAAAATTTTTTGAACTAATAAAGTTCCTTTATTAGTGCAAATACATAGCGTAATATTACTTTTAACAAGTTTATCTAGTGCTTTTCTAACGTTTGGAAATAGTAAATTTTCTTCTACTTTTCTTTTTAAAATTTTCTCTCGTAAACGCTTAAGGTAGTATGTATTTTTTTTTATAGATTGTACATTCGAGATTGTTTTTTCAATTAATACCAAACTACCAATTGCCAGAAATGGTTTTATTTTACTAATAGGAAGTGGACGTAAGTTTAATTCCTTTCTAATTTCATTTATAACTGAAATAGCAATTGGATCAGAGTCTATTAACGTACCATCCAAGTCAAAAATTATTGTTTTTTTCATAATAACTATAAATTAATAAATTGTAATGTTTAGAATTCATTTACATTTTCGAGCTGAAACTGATAATTTGTTAATCTTATTTTCCATTATTTTGTTTAATTTCTCTAAGGGTAATAAAGGTGCCATATCCTCCAATGGCATGCTAACTATTTTACCATCTTTTTGAGGCATAGCTGCACATTTAGGTAATAATTTTTCATTTGGGGTTAACCTAACATTTATTAAAGTTGCTCTTTTATTTTCTTCAAAACGACTTATTGATGGACCGAGCTCATTTATAAACTGAATGTCTTCGTATAAAACGCCAAAAGCTTTAGCAACAGCTTCCCAATCTGGCATAGTTTGTCCAGCTTCTAAACCAGTGCCAAAAAAACGATTATCAAAATAATTGCTCTGCGTATTTCTAATTGACGCATATCCTTCATTATTCATTAGAATTATACAAATAGGTAATTTATTATTAACGACGGTCTGTAATTCTTGTAAGTTCATTGCAAAACTCCCATCACTCTCAATAAGAACAACAGATTTACCAATATTTTCACATGAAATACCTATGCTCGCTGGCAATCCATACCCCATTGACCCTAGACCAGAAGTTAAAAAATACTTTTGTCCAGGCTTATTTCTAAACATCATATAAAATGCCTCAATAGCTAAGCCTGAACTACCAGTTGCAATGAGCTGATCTTGTTTTAAAATTGAAGATAGCTCCAATACGAAATCTTTATGAGAAATTTTACCATCTTTTTCATGCTCGTTGGGAAAATCATTTTGAAATTGATTTTTCAAATTCTCACACTCTCTTACCCAACACTCTATATTTAATCGAAACTGTTTTTGTTGTAATTTTTTATGTAATTTTTTAATAAAGTATTTTGCGGAGGTACAAAATTTAATAGATTTTGGAATAGGACAGTGAAGCAGTTGATTTTCATCAATATTTATAATTATTTTTTTTGCAAATGGAGCAAAATTTTCAGGATTATAAGCTGTTAAAACATTATCCAGTGAAGTACCTACAGCTATTATTAAGTCAGATTTTTGTACAATGAAATTTGCGTGTCTCTGAGCAACTACGCCAGGTCTACCGTAGTTCCATTTATTATTATAATCTAATATATCACTAGCATTCCATGTGAAAACTGAGGGCAACCCATAATGCTCAATTAATTTAGTAGTTAAACCCTCACACTTGTCTAACTTAATTCCGTTCCCCCAAAAAAATAACGGTTTTCTTGAGTTCATAAGTAAATCTATAACTTTTTCTATACTAAAATCATGATTAATGCTTTCCACAACTTTAGAATATTTTTTAGTATTTTCCACATAAGGAGCTCCTTGCAAGTCTAACGGAACGTCAATCCAAACTGGACCGTTACGTCCACTTGTTGCTTGCTCATAAGCTTCTTCTAAGATTTCTTTTATTTGATCTGCAGACTCTAATACCTTGCAGTACTTTGTAATTTGATCAACTATTTTAGTAATTTGAACTTCTTGAACGCCAGATTGTCTAAGTTTTTTTTCTCCAAGCATATCTGCTCTTTTTACTTGGCCAGAAATTACTACTAAAGGTGAAGATTCAATCCATGCACCTGCGACAGCTGTAACCGCATTAGTAGCCCCTGGTCCTGTTGTTACACAACAAACTCCAATTTTGTTTTTTGCTGATCTTGAGGCGGCTTCTGCAGCTATCGTAGCTCCCTGTTCATGGAAAAAAGCTATATGGTTTATGTTTTTATTTTTGGTAAAAGCATCAATGAGATGCATAGCACCGCCACCAGGAAGAGAGTATACATTTCTAACGCCTTTAGAATGAAAGAAATCTGCGATATAATCAGCAACACGATATGTCAAACTTGCCATTTCATATTATCCATTTAACCAAGGATTTTCTGTTCAAATTTTCAGAAATTTTAGGATCAGTATAATAAGAATCATCTTTAATATGCGTAGAAGAAATTTCTTCAAAAACAGCACCATTTGCAGAAACAAATTTATGCTTTTGCCCAGGTAAAATTGTAAAAATATCACCTGGTATTAGTTTTCTCACTTTATTATCAACAGTTAGTTCAACAGATCCATAAAGAATATTAAATGTTTCTTCTTTTTTTAAATGATATTGTTCTGGATGAACTTGATTTGGTAGAGAAATAAGAATTTTTTTACAGTATTCTCGATTTACTAAAGTTATCATTGAGAGACCAAAATCAAAAAAATTCTCTAAGCCATAATGATGAGAAATCTCTAGATCAAATTTCTGAGGTACTATTACAGAAGAATTTTTGATTAGATCAATAACTTTATTAACGCAGTTTAATAAAACATCTTTATTGTTATTAATTTCTAAATCTTCGACTGAAATTAATGAATCTTTGGCAAAATTATTTTGAGCTGTGATAGTGCAATATTTTGAAAAATCCGCTGCTGTCAATTGTCCATCACTCGGCGGGAAAGCAAAATAAACATCTGCTTCTGTAATTTTTTGACCTATTTTAACTTCTTTCTTGGCGAAAGCTCCTCTCTGCAAGGATTTTAAACTAGTTTTTTCAACTTTGGTGGGTTCATAGCGACAATTTATTTTGCCACATGCTATCAATGCCTTTTTAGCATTATTTAACCAAGATCGAGTTTGTTCTAGATTTGAAGAATAAGCATTTAGCGGCCATTCCTTAGTTGGAGACCCTACATGCTTTTCAAAGGAAATTGCCCCCTTTGAAATAGCCATTTGAACTAAATTAGTATCGCAAGGATCCTCATGCGTAGAAAAACCAAATCTTATATTTGGATGACGAATTTTAAGAAAGTCAATTTGATTTAGGTTCATATTTTCATAAGGTGTCGGATATTCTCCAACACAATGTTGTAAAATAAAATCTTTATTTCTATTTTCAAAAAATACGATTAAATCATCTATTGTTTGCAACTTTGCTCCACCAGTAGACGCTATTATAGGTAAATCTGTTTTTGAAATTTCTTCAATTAATGGCCAATCTCCAAAAGAACAACTTGCTATTTTTATTATTTTAAACTCGTCATTGACAATTGTTGGGACAGATTCATTATCAAATGGTGTGCACATTGGCAAAAAGCCATTTTCTTTAATTACCCCCACTAATCTTTTTTGTTCTATCCTTGATAGTCGTGTTTCTTCGAAACGTTTTACATGTTTAACATCCAATCGGCCAACATAATCTGGCCTTATGAATGTATCTAAGTTTCTATATTGTAATTTAAATGCAAAGGTGAATTCTGGAAAATCATTTATCAAACAAGAAAAGTCACGAACTATTTTTTCTCCATGGTTTACTGATCCCATATGATTATTAGCCATTTCAAAAATAACAAGGTTGTCAGGCAGATTTGACATTATTTTACCTTTCTTCACAATTAAATATTACAAACGCATTTATTTAAAAATTTTACAAGAAAATTAAATATTACTGAAAATATAGCATATTTTTTTTTAGACGATAATATTTAAAAACATATATGATTAAAAATATATTTATTTCCAATGAAATTGGTTTAAGTTACTTAATTATGCTAGTTAAAAATATTTGATAATATTTAAGGTGTTACATGACTGTATCGATTAAAAGATCTAATCAAGAAATTGACTTTATAGAACTTTCTGAAGTGCTTTGGTCAGCCAAGTGGTTTATTATAATATTTTCGTTAACCTTTGCGTTATTGGGATATGCTTTTTTTGAGTTTAAAACTAAAAAATACTTACTTTCTAGTCCATTAGCCCCTGGGGGTGAAACTAGTTTTTCAAGCTATATACCAGTAAATACTTTGTTACAAGAAGCTGAGCCAGACTATATCTCATTTCCAAAAATAAACTCTGATTATATTTTCACTTCATTTATTGAAGAGTTTAATGATTCTAACGAAATAATGAGCATTGTTTCATCAGCCTCTTCTGTGCAAGATCTTGTCAAGGATCTTAATGAAAAAGATAAAAGAGTGAAAATTCAAGCTCTATCCAAATCATTCAAAATTAAAAAGAAAAAAGATAATGTAGGTGATGTTGAGTATTTTTTTGAAGTGGAATGGCATAATGAAAAAGAAGGTCAGAAACTCCTCAAAAATATAATAGAAAAAGTTATAAATAACGTAAAGAAAAGACTAGTATTAGATATTAAAAATATTTCAAGTTCTATTATAACTAATCAAGAAAAAAAAATAATTTTCCTTAATAATTTATTAAGTAATAGTAAAGAAGCAATTGATGTAGCATATGAACGTTATTTTAATTTATTAAAATATCATTCAAAAATAGCTAGAAATTTAAAAATTAAAAAACCTGTTTTTCAAACCAACATAGAAAATTTTATTAATGTTCCAAATACTTACTTACTAGACACAAATTATTATCTAAGAGGTTTCCAATCTATTGATGAAGAACTTAAAGTTTTGTCCAAACTAAGCGAAAGAAAAAAAATTTTGTTGTTTGATAAAATGCATGAAGCATCCGGGCTTACAAGTGATTTTAATAAAATGTCAAATATCAGCTCACAAACTAATAGTTATCATGACATATTATCTAGATTAAATTTTATAATTTCATTTAACAGAGGAGAAGAACTTAGAGATTTTTTGCCTTTAATAGAAAATGGTGAAACAAAATATTGGATTAAATTCAATGATAAGCGGATTTATGCAGAATCAAAAGACAACATGATTATTTATGTAATTTTATTTTCTGTGTTTGGATTTATGATTGGATCAATTATGAAATTATATTCACACGCGAAGTTAAAAAGAAGTTGAGATAAAATATTTTTGATTTTTGCTTTGATTAACTAATAATTTTAAACTTGGTTAATGTATATACATTAATTAATTTTAAGTTTACTGAATATTTAAATTGATGAGGAAATTATAAATAAGAATACAACAACTAGAAGTAAAATCTGATATGATTAAAATAAAGAATTGTTGTGATTCATGATCCTGGTGAGAAAGTAGCTAAGTTTTTTTTGAACTGAATAAAAAATATATTTTATAATCTAAGTATAAACACAACAACTAATTTTGAATAGCTATTAGATATATGAAAGAAATAATTAATGTTCATATTATTTATTTTGCACTTCCCAATAAACAGAAAATGAAGGATTAAAAATTGTTATAGTGTCAGAACCAATAATTAAATTTTCTCTAAAAGAAATTGGAGTACTAAACTTTTTTAAATAGATTTTTGTTTTATTTAAATCAACTTCATAATGGTTTGCTCCATTTTTACTTACAAAATTTTCCAAATTGTCTAAAGCGCTTCTATCATCAAATATTTGTGTCAGAATAGGAATTGTATAAGTTGCATTAAATACACCGGCGCATCCACAGGAACTTACTTTATCTTTTGTAAAATGTGGAGCTGTGTCAGTACCCAAGAAAAATTTTGGTGCTCCACTAGTCGCAACTTGCAATAAAGCTTGTCTATGTTCTTCCCTTTTTAAAACTGGCAGACAATAATTATGTGGGTTAATACCTCCAAGAAACATTGCATTTCTATTAAGAGCTAAATGATGAGTAGTGATAGAAGCAGCAAGATTTTTGTTTCCCTCAATTATATATTTTGTTGCCTCCTTTGTTGTAATATGTTCAAGAGTGATTTTTAGCTCTGGTAATTGTTTACAAATATAGTCGAGCTTTTGGTCAATAAAAACTTTTTCTCTATCATAAATATCAAATTTTGGGTCAGTAACCTCTCCATGAATAAGAAGTGGCATGCCAATTTCTGCCATTGTCTCAAGTATAGGCATAACTTTTTCTATATTTTTTACACCTGAATCTGAGTTTGTGGTTGCACCAGCTGGATAGAGCTTTACAGCAAATACTTCTCCATTTTTAAAAGACTTTTTTAGCTCATTTTTATTTGTATTTTCAGTTAAATAAATAGTCATAAATGGTTTAAAATTATTATCTATGGGAATTGCTTGTTCTACTTTTTTTTTATATAGAATAGCGTCTTTCCTATTTAATATCGGTGGATTTAAATTAGGCATCACTATTGCTCTTGCAAAATGTCTTGTTGTTTCAGGGACAACAGCTTTTAAAATATCATTGTCTCTAAAATGAGCATGCCAATCATCTGGCTTGATAATTTCTATTTTTTCCATAGTTTTGATCTAATCTTTTAAAATAAAATTTAATGTGTTAGATGTTAAATGTATTTTAAACAGATTAATTAATTTTTTGGAAGTTTACTATGAAAATTTCAATTATTTCTGCAAGTCACAGAACTAATTCTCAGTCAAAAAAAATTTCAGATATTCTACATAATAATTTATTAAAAATTAAATCAAATTTGCAAATATATGTCCTAGATTTAGCGGATAAATTATTGCCACTATGGTCACCTGACAAAAAAAATGGAAAAGGTGTTTGGGGAGATTCTTGGTATTCAATTTCAGATAGTTTAAGTAAATCAGATGGGTTTATTTTAGTAGTGCCTGAATATGGTGGAATGGCAACACCTGCTGCTAAAAATATTTTTTTATTATGTGGCAGTGGTGAATTTGCACACAAACCTGGTTTAATAGTATCAGTTAGCAGTGGAAATGGTGGTGCTTATCCAATATCAGAGCTAAGAATGTCTTCTTACAAGAATACACACATAATGTGGATACCAGAGAATATTATTATTAGAAATGTAGAAGAATTTAATCCTGGAGCCCATGGAGATAATATCCCTAAATGGTTAGATGATAGAATAGACTATGTTTTAAAATTATTTTTAGCTTATGCTTCAAATATGCAACCATTGAGAGAGATAATTAATAGGAAGGATTTTGGAAATGGAATGTAAAGATTTAATAAAAAGGTTTGAAGAAATTGAGAGTTGGGAAAAAACAACTGATGGAAGAGAGGCATTTGTCAAACTTTTTAAATTCTCTGATTTTAAACAAGCTTTTTCCTTTATGACGTCTATTGCCATGAAGGCAGAACAAATAAATCATCATCCAGAATGGGAAAATGTGTATAATAAAGTTACAATTACTCTTACAACTCACGATATTGGAGGTGTTTCTGAGTTAGATTACGAAATGGCAATTTTTGCTGAAAATTGTTTTAAAAATTATACTTGATTTTTGATTATATAGGTAATGGAAAAAGACATGTTTTCAAATCCAGTGATGTGGATACCATCTGATGAAAAAATAAAATCTTCTCAGATGTACAAATTTATGAAAAAAATCAATGCTCAATATAATTTAAATTTAATCAGATTCGCTGATTTACATAGTTGGTCAGTAAAAAACAAAAGTGATTTCTGGTCATCTGTTTGGGATTTTTTTGAGGTTAAAGGTTCTAAAGGAGATATCCCATATATCGACCCTGAAAACTTAATGCCAGGAAGTAAATTTTTTCCTAATGGGAATGTAAATTATGCTGAAAACATGCTCTCAGGGGATGTTTCTGGTGCTGCGATTGTTTTTAAATCTGAGAATAAAATTAGAACAGAGATTTCTTGGAAAGACCTTAGAGTGCAAGCTGCAACTTTAGCAAATTTTTTGAAAAAAGAAGGTATTGTTAAGGGAGATAGGGTTGCTGCATATATGCCTAACTTGCCCGAAACTGTAACAATGATGTTAGCAACTTCATCTATAGGTGCAATATTTTGTTCAGCGTCTCCAGATTTTGGTGTAGATGGTGTACTTGATAGGTTTGGTCAAATTGAACCAAAAATTTTACTTACTACTGATGGTTATTGGTACAATGGTAAAGAAGTTAACATAACTAATAAAGTTTCAGATGTTGTTAAATCCTTACCTTCTTTACAAAAAGTTGTTATTGCACCACTTTTAGGAAATAAAATAGAGTTTAATGATGATAAATTTATGAATTATAATGCTGTCCAAGAAAAATACTTTACACAAGACATATTTTTTGAACCTCTCTATCTAGATGACCCTTTGTATATTATGTTTTCTAGTGGAACTACTGGTAAGCCTAAATGTATTGTTCATTCAAATGGCGGCATTTTATTAAAACATTTAGTTGAAATGGGCTTGCATTCTAATGCACGAAAAAAGAGTAGAGTTTTTTACTTTACAACTTGTGGATGGATGATGTGGAATTGGTTGGTGTCAGGACTTCTAATTAAATCTACAATTTATTTATATGATGGTTCCCCCTTTTTTCCGAATGCAGAAATTTTATGGGATTATGTTGATGTAGAAAAAATAAATTTCATGGGGGTTTCAGCAAAATATATTGATGCTTTAAGTAAAGAAAACATTAACATTATTGAGAAGTATAAATTAAGTGACTTAGAGATAATTGGATCAACAGGATCTCCATTGGTGCATGAAAGCTTTGATTACATATATAATAATGTAAAAAAAGATGTTTCGGTCGCAAGCTTATCAGGTGGAACAGATATAGTGGGTTGTTTTATAGGTGGTAATCCAATGTCAGTAGTTCGACGAGGAGAAATACAGGGCCCAATTTTAGGTATGGATATTCATGTTTATAATGAAAATGGAGAATCCATAAAAAATGAGAAAGGAGAGCTGGTTTGTTCTCAGAGCTTTCCTACTATGCCATTATATTTTTGGAATGATGAAAAGAACGAAAAATATCATGACGCTTATTTTAGTAAATATCGAAATGTGTGGTGTCATGGAGATTATATTGCAAAAACTGAAAATGACGGTTTCATAATTTTTGGCAGATCCGACGCCACTTTAAACCCCGGAGGAGTTCGTATTGGTACAGCAGAAATTTATAGACAAGTTGAACAAATAGAAGAAATTCTTGAAGGCCTAGTTGTAGGACAAATTTGGAAGGGTGATACAAGGGTAGTTTTATTTGTAAGATTGAAGCCAAAATATGATTTGACACAAGACCTTATTAGAAAAATAAAAACTAAAATCAAAACAGGAGCCTCTCCTAGGCATGTTCCTTCAAAAATTATTGTTGTTAATGATATACCTAGAACAAAATCGGGCAAAATAGCAGAATTAGCCGTGCGGGATTTAATTCATAATAAAAAGATTAATAATAAAACGGCCTTATCTAATCCTGAGTGCTTAGAAGAATATAAAAATATCGAAGAATTAAGCGTCTAACCTACTTCTTTTATTTCTGAATTTACAGAAAAAGGCTCTTCTTTCACTGTTATCGTTAGAATGAATGCTATAATACCTAAGCCAACGCTTAACCACCACATATTTTCATAGTTACCATAAATGTCAAAAAACCTGCCACCCAACCAAGCTCCTAAAACAGCTCCTAATTGATGACAAATAAAACAGATACCTGACAAAGTTGCTAAATACTTAGGGCCTATAAACGAAAGTATAATTGCATTTGTCATTGGTACAGTTGCTAGCCAAAATATACCAATTAGAGCTCCAAATAAAATAGCTAATGTTGGTGAAGGGGGGGATAAAACAAATATGGTGATCGCTAATGATCTAAATAAATAGATTATTGACAAGGGCATAGGTTTCTTGATTTTTCCTCCTAACCACCCAAAGCCTATTGTTCCTAAAATATTAGTTACACCTATAATTGCTAAGGACCAGCCGGCAACTTCGACAGAAATACCTTTTGATATTAAGTCAGTTGGAAGATGTAACGCTATAAAAGTTACATGAAAGCCGCAAACAAAAAAGCCGAGAATTAATAGTAAATAATTTCTTTCTTTCAAGGAAAATTTAACAGTATTTTTTAAATTTTCCTTGAAAGATTGATTTTTTGCAGTAACACTATTTGGATCATTTAAAAGCGGTAAAAGAAATAATAGACAAATAGATATTGAAGCTAAAACAAGTAAGCTTATTTGCCATCCAAATTCTTTATTCATCCACATGGTTGGCAATACTACAGCGAATTGACCAAATGAGCCTGCAGCAGCAACTAATCCCATAGCAATGGAGCGTTTATTTACTGGAGCCACCTTACCTGCTATACTAACAATAGTAGCCATTCCAGCCCCACCAAGACCAAATCCCATTAGTGTTGTAGCTGAAAATAATTTAATTTCTGAGGTTGGGTTGCTCATGAAAAAAATTCCAGAAGCAAAACAAATTATTCCGAATGCCAATACTTTTTGAGGTCCAAATTTATCAATTAAAATACCAAGAACAAACGTTACCAAGCCCCAGACAATCGCTTGAACACCAATAGCAAATGAAAAAAACTCTTTTCCGTCATTCATGAAAGTGGAGATTGGCTCTAAAAACAATCCAAGAGCTTGTCTTACTCCCATAATCATTGCAATTATAATAGAACATACCAGTATAATAACTTGCCAATCTGCTTTTTTTATTTCCATGGTTATTCCTAATTTCTAAAAATTAAATATTAATTTTACTTATTTTGCTAATTATAGTTTCAATCTCTTCATAATTTTTTATATCTAAAGCTTTAATATATTTGTGTTGAGTTTCTTCCCAAATAATAATAGCTTCGTTAAGCTTTTTTACACCAATAGTCGTTAATTGAGTTATTTTATTTTTATCATCATTCTCGTATTTATAAGAAACAAGGTCCATTTCTATTAATTTTTCAATATTTCGTAAAACAGTAGTCCTATCTAACTCTAATTCAGAAGATAAATCCCTAATATTTGTTTTACCCAATTTTTGAATATTTTTTAGAGTACTAAATTGGGTGATTTTTAGACCTACCTTAATTAAAGCTGAGTCATAAATCTTAGTTAGGTTGTTACTAGCTTTTCGAAGACGTATGCATTTACAAGATGAATTATAATCCATTTAATGTGTATATACACATTTATTAGTCAAGTCTAACCAATTATGAATTAACCCCTGCCTCTATAGGTTTCAACAGAATGATCTGGAATAAATAAATTTTTAGGTTGCTCACATGTTTGCCAAAATATATCAATTGGAATTCCACCTCTTGGGTACCAATAACCCCCAATTCTTAACCATTTAGGAGACAATAATTGAACAATATCTTGCGCAATTGAAATTGTACAATCTTCATGAAATGCACCGTGATTTCTATATCCTAAAAGGTATAATTTAAAAGACTTACTCTCTACTATTAATTTATCAGGAACATAATCGATTACTATGTGAGCGAAATCAGGTTGAGATGTAACTGGGCATATTGATGTGAACTCGGGACATGTAAACCTAATATTATAATCAAATCCAATTTTTGGATTTTTTACCTTTTCAAGAATATTTTTGTCAGGAAATTCTGGAACTTTACTTTTATAGCCAAGAGCATTTAAGTCTTTATCTGATTTACTCATGTAAATATCTCACTTAGTTATTAATAGATGTTAGTTCGTTATTGATGGAATTTATTTTTGACAATATTATTTTTTGCCACTCTTCGATATTATTAGCTAAATAAGTATCTTGTGAAAACAAGATACTTCTAGATGCATTAATCAAACCAAAGTTTAGAAGGTTTGAATGTTTGATATCTTGAACTAATGGTGCACATGCATCTTTTGCAGATGCGCCTTGAGTACCATAACCAGGAATTAAAAATGGAGCATTTGGTAATAACTTTCTTAATGCTACAGCCTCTTCTCTAAATGTAGCACCAGACACAACTCCTATTGAAGATAATCCTAAAGTACCCTTATTTTTTTCTATAATTGGTTTTAAGATATTAGCAAGATGCTCATAGCACTTAATGCCAGTTGAAAGCGACATTTCTTGAATATCCTTAGAGCCTTTATTACTTGTATGTACCAAAACAAATAGTCCGCTACTTGTCTCAGAAGCCTTTTTAAAGAAAGGTTCTAAACTATCAATCCCTAACCATGGATTAATAGTTAGAGCGTCACTTGGAAATGGAGCATCTTTTCCTAAATATGCATTTGCATATGATTGACTAGTGCTTCCTATGTCACCTCTTTTTGCATCCATAATCACTAAAATTTTTTTAGATTGGGCATGTTTACATAAGGATGAAAGAAGCTTCATACCATCTGGACCAAGTTGTTCAAATAATGCAATTTGGGGCTTTATTGCGGGGATTAACCCAACAGCAGCATCTAAAAGTGAAAAACAAAATTTTTCAACTTTTCCAACAGTGTTTGAAGTTTTAGTATTTACGTCAAAGATTTTAGGTATAGAGTCTAGATGAGGATCAATACCTAAACACAAGAATGATTTTGAGCTTCTAATTTTTGTAACAAGCCTGTTGCCAAAGTGGTTAATCATATTTTAAAATATACCTAAAACATTTCTGTAAGTATCTAATAAGGCCTCTTGCTCTAATCTTTCATCAACGTCCATTTTTCGAATTATTAAAACTTTTCTCATAATTTTTGGTTCATAACCTGAACTTTTAGCTTCAGAATAGACTTCCTTAATATCTGCAAGAATGTTATTTTTTTCTTCTTCTAACCTCTCAATCCGTTCTATAAAACTTTTAAGTCGATTATCCAGGGGGTTCGTTTCAACGATTTCATTGTTTTGTATATCATTCATTTTAATGTGCTTCTGATACTTTGTTTTTAAAATCACTTTTTTGTTTTTCACTTGCTTCTGTTTGGTATTTTTCTTTCCAAACTGAATGAGGCATTCCATAGACTATTTCTTTAGCATCGTCTTTATTAAGTTTAAATCCATTTTCCTGTGCAGCCTCAGTATACCATCTGGAAAGACAGTTTCTACAAAACCCACTTAGGTTCATTAAATCAATATTTTGTACGTCAGTTCTATTTTGAAGGTGGTTTAAAAGTTTTTTCAAAACTTCTGACTCTATTTTCAATTTATTTTTATTATCCATAATTTTACCTCATGATTTTATAATTTTTTAGCACAACTATCACATCAAAACAATTTACAAAGAGCAATAACATAAGAGTTTGTAAAAAGTTAAAATAAATATTAGCATAGGCTAACTTTGGAAATTAAATTATGAACAACGAATTTGAAATTAATTCTGATAGGTTTGCTCAAGTAAGGAGCGCGAGGAACACCGAAACTGCAGAAGATTATACAGAAATGATAGCAGACTTAATTAAAGAAACTGGTGAAGCTAGGGCTGTTGATTTAGCAAAGCATTTTGGAGTAACTGGACCTACAGTTAATAGTGTTATAAGACGTTTAGTTAGAGAGGGATTGGTTGAAAGTAAACCTTATAGATCTATATTTCTTACAGATAAGGGACAATTATTAGCTGACTACTGTAAAAAAAGACATGAAATAGTATATAACTTTTTAATTAAAATTGGTGTCAAAGAAGATGTTGCTAAAAATGATGCTGAGGGTCTTGAGCATCATGTAAGTACAGAAACGTTAAGCGTATTTCAAAAATTTAATAGAAAATAATTTTATTTAATTTTACCTTCAAAGATATAATAAGTTCTTTTATGATTTTTTATTGTATTAGTAGAAATTTTTTGCATAAATTTAACCTCTTTTAGGTTTGCAAAGTCATTTTCAAAATTTAAATCACGTCTTATGATCATGATTTTTTCGTTTCTTTTATGAATTGTTTTATCATAATTAAAATTTAATTCATAAAAATTTCCTGGAGTTATACTTTTTGTTTTTAGGAAAATTTTATTTTTAAATTTGTTGTCAGTTTTGTTTAGATAGTAATTAAATCTTGTTATTTCACCTCTATTAATAAAAACTAATTTAGATATTCCATTATTATAAAAAGTTTTTTTAATTTCGGTTGAAAGTATCTCAAAACCTAAATTTTTTCTCAAAGGGTCTGACTTTAAGTCAATAGGATAAAAATTTCCAGTTAGAGTAATTTTTAAAATTAATAATGATAGTGCAAAATTTATAATTAAGCCAAATTTAGTTAGTTGTCTTAAAACCCTATGTTTTTGTATGATTGCATAAGCGCTAATCAATAATGTAGCGCTGATATATGCAGTTACTGCCCAGTTAGGGTTAGCTATCTTCAAAAAGCTCTGAACTATTATTAAAACAATAATTGGTAAAGAAAGCATGCCCAAAAGAGAAAGCTTTTGGTCTTTAAAAAAACTATTAAAAATTATAAATAAATATAATAAAAAAATTATAGGTCCGAATACTAATAACTGTGATGATAAAAAATCAATTACATTTGCGTAATTCATTATAATTTTTGAAAGATTAGCATTTGATACAGTGTGGCTTGCAGTTACAAAGTCATTAGAGTAATTCCAATATAAATTTGGAGTTGCTACAACGAAGCTTGAAATTAAACAAACCAGTAATTTTTTTAATGTTAATGCTTTACCCTTATCATAAATTACCCACCATAAAATTAGTAAAACAATGAAGTACAAAGCAGCATATTTAGATAAGAATGCCAGCCCAAGAGTAGTTCCTGCTAATGATGCCGATATGTATGAGTCGTCTTTAAAAGTCTTAAAAATAAATAATAAAGCTAATGACCAAAATAATAACAAAGGTGTGTCAGTTGAAATAATAAAACTTCCTAATGAGGCTGCAGGAGTAAATATCCATAATAAAGCTGCAATACGGCCTGCTTTATATCCAAAAGCAAACTGAGTTGTTATCCATAAAATGATTGAGATAAAGAAGTGAATTATCGGGGAAAAGAGTCTTACTGCCCATTCTTCGTTTCCAAATAATTTTGTTGATAATCCTATTGTCCATGCAATGAACGGTGGTTTTGTAAAATATCCAAAATCTAGATTTTGAGACCAATGCCAGTACTGAGCTTCATCTACAGATAATTCTATGGGTGACACGAATAAAGTATATATTCTAATTAAGGTAATAAAAACTAGCGCAAGAAAAACTACATGAGGGCTTACTATTATAGAATTTTCATTCGTATTACTGAGTGATAGCATATTAATATCCCCAGTTTAAAAATTATTCTAAATTGCATTAAATTACAATATCATAATTTTTTAAAATTAGTTATTGATAAATAAACCTTCTTGATTAGTTAACAATATAAGTTTAATTAATTTAACATAAATTAGTGAGTTTTAAATGAGTATCAATAAAGAAGTTAACGAATTAATAGAAGATTTTTCTTACTTTGAATCTTGGGAGGACAAATATCAGTATTTGATTGATTTAGGTAGAAGTGTGCCCAAAATGGATGAAAACTTGAAAATCGACCAGAACAAACTCAAGGGTTGTCAGTCCGTTGTTTATTTTAGTAATTTTTTTAATGATAATGGAACGATTACATTTATTGCAAATAGTGATGCTGCCATCGTTCAGGGGTTAATAGCATTAATGCTCAAAGCTTTTTCAGAAAAAAAACCACAGGAAATAATAGATACAGACATAAATTTTCTTGAAAAAATTGGTTTAGATGAGCATTTATCTCCAACTAGAAAAAATGGTTTATCGTCTCTTATTACATCCATAAAAAGTGTAGCCAAGTCAAAGTTAGCATAAGGATTAAATTTGACAGATCTTGGTAATAGATATGAAATTTCCAGTTTAACAAATGATAAAATTAAATTAATCAATAGTTTGCGTCACCGGAAATATAGAAGAGAGCATAATTTATTCGTTGCAGAAGGTATTAGAATTTGTAGAGAAGCTATAGAGAATGATTGGGAAATAAGATACCTTTTATATGATAACGTTCATGCAGATATTCAAAAAATTGAAAACTTAATTAGTGATGTATTATGTTTAGGCGCAGATGTTATAGGAGTAACTTCTGAAATACTTTCCAAGATATCTCATAAAGAAAACTCTCAAAATGTTTTATGCGTTATTTGTCAAAAATGGAATGATTTACCCGGCATAATAAAAGATAAAACCTTTGTTGCTCTTGAAACTGTAAGAGATCCAGGGAATTTAGGTACTATTCTAAGAACAATGGATGGAGTTGGTGCGACTGACTGTATTTTATTAGATGAGTGTACAGACCCATTCTCTTATGAGTCAGTCAGGGCAAGTATGGGGGCAATTTTCAATGTCAATATAATAGCATCGAGTAGCAAAAATTTTCTTAAATGGAAATCAAAACATAAAATTAGTGTTATTGGAATGTCTTTAATTAATGCAACTGACTATACCAAAACAAATTGGCAATTGCCATTTGTTTTAGTTATGGGCAACGAACAACAAGGTTTATCGCGCAACATTTTAAATGCATGTGATCAATTGATAAAGTTACCAATGTTAGGTCGTTCAGATAGTTTGAATTTAGCTATTTCAACGGGGGTAGCGTTATATGAATCAATTAGGAAGAATCCTAATTAATTCATCTCTTTTCCCATCTTGCAAAAATAGCTGTACTAATTTGACGGGGATCAACTTGATCTTCGACTATAGATATTTCTCCTGACTCCACACTGCCAGAATAGTTCTTCATAACTTCACTTAATCCATAATGCAAAGAAATATGGCTAGACCTTATTGCATAACTATTTAGAATTATAAAGATTGGATTGTTAGACAAAATTTGTGGAAGGGATTTTAATAATTGAGGAAGATCATTGAACAAGTCCCATTTTTCTCCATTTGGCCCTCTTCCATATTTAGGGGGATCTAAAATAATACCATCATATTTGTTGCCTCTTCTGATTTCTCTATTTACAAATTTTACAGTATCTTCAGTAATGAATTTAATGGGTAATTCCTGGAATGATGAAAGGTTTCGGTTTTCAAAAGCGTAATTGATGGCTTTTTTACTTGCATCAACATGTGTAACAGAAGCGCCACATGAGGCCGCATGCAAGGATGCTAGGCCAGAATAACCAAATAAATTTAGAATTTTAGGATGATTTTTATGATTCAAAACAGATACAAATTGATTAATTTTTTGAGCTGCCCAAATCCAATGAGGTGACTGATCTGGAAAAAATCCTAGATGTCTAAATGGAGTAGGGGTGGCAAAAAATTTTAGACTATCAAAGGACATTTCCCATTTATCTGGAATGTTATTCTTTATAACCCACTTGCCTTTTGGATCTTCATTTTCTAATGATGATGAGCTTAGAAATGATCCTGATGAATTTTCCCATACTTTAGCTTTTAATCTTGGCGTCCATATGGCTTGTGGCTCAGGTCTAGAAAAGATATATGGACCAAATTTTTCAAGTTTTTTTCCATTGCCGCTATCGATAAGTGAATAATCAGTCCAATTATTAGGATGAATAAGTAAAGGTTTCATTAGGAAAATTCCTATTAAAAAAGTTTTGCACTATTAAAAATTAAAGTTAATAATAACAAAAATTGTATGAAATCAAATGAAAATAAAACTATCAGTAATAATTCCAGTTTATAAAGCAAAAAAAACTCTTCCAAGAGCCATAAATTCTATAAATAATCAAAATATAAAAATTAATACTTACAAAGTAGAAGTATTAATAATAGTTGATGATGGAAAAAATTATAAAGAAATAATCCCAAAAATAAAAAAAGGAATAACAATTAAAATAATAAAAACTAATGGTATTAAGACTGGACCAGGTAATGCAAGAAATTTTGGTATAGAAAAAGCAAAAGGTGAATTTGTTGGTTACTTAGATGCTGATGATGAATGGTCTGAAAATTACTTAAGTAAAATGTTAGAATTAGTTAAAAAAAATGGTATCGCGTTTGCGCCTACCAGGGTATATGATGAAAATAATATTTTAATAAAACATTTTGAAGGCAAAAGGCAAGGATTTCTGGATTTAAAAGATATTGGAGATATACCGTGTAGCTTTCATCCATTTATAATTAGAAATAAGCAGAAAAAATTTGAGGAAATACGAAGCCAAGATGTTTATAATACTGCTAGCATTTTAAATGAACATAATACAAAGATCAGTATGGTAAATGGAGCATATTATAAGTTAAACTTACAAAAAAAATCAGTGACAAAAGAGGATGGTTTTGCCCACAAAATTAATTTAGCCTATATTAAATACCAAATAAAATCACTAAAGAATAAAAACTTCAAAATAGCAAGAGTATTTGCAATAAGGCGAATTAATAATATTAAATACATACAATGGAAAATAAATAATAATAATAATAAAAGCTTCTATGAATATTTAAATGAGAAAGAAAATTAAATGAATAATAGAAAAGTATGCATATTTGACGCATATGGGACACTTTTTGATGTTAATGCTGCATGTCTAGAACTGTCTTTGGATGTAGGTAATAAATGGCAAGACTTAGCAAATTTGTGGAGATTAAGACAACTAGAATATACTTGGTTAAGAAATTCTATGAAAGAGTATGTTGATTTTTGGGAAATAACATCTAGTGCATTAGATTATGCAATGGAGGTATTAAATATCGAAAATAAAAAATTAAAAAAACAATTATTGGAATTATATCTAAAGTTAGAAGCATATCCAGAGGTAAAAGAAGTTTTAGAGAAACTAAAAGATAAAAAATATAAAACTGGTATACTATCAAATGGAAGCATAAAAATGCTCGATAGTGCTGTTAAAAATGCAAAAATAGAAAATTTACTAGACGAAGTTATATCTGTAGAAGAATGTAAAATTTATAAACCGTCAAGCGATGTATACGATCTTGTAGAAAAAAAAACTGGTATAAAAAAAGATAACGTAACTTTTTTTTCTAGTAATGCATGGGATATGCATGCCGCCGCAAATTACGGTTTTAAAACAATATGGGTCAATAGATTTGACGGTAGATTAGAAAGATTGCCTGGTAAACCAAGCGCAATTGTAAAGTCATTAAATAATATAGAAGAATTAATATAATATTAAACGTCGTGTCCTATACCCCAATGCCAAAAATTTGATTTTTCATTATTAAAAAATCTATTTATTATCATTTGATGAACCTCCGATGCACCATCTACTAACTTAGCCTGCCTAGCATATCTATATATCCATTCTAAAATGATATCTTTGCTGTATCCTTTAGCACCATTAAGTTGGATAGCAGTATCTGCAACATTATTCAGTGTTTCAGCTACATGAATTTTAGCCATAGAAACATCCTGTCTAGATTTACTACCATTTTCAATTTTCCATGCTGCTCTCATTACAAGTAACCGAGCAATATCAATATCCATAGCAGCATTACCAAGTTTAATTTGAACAGACTCTCTATCCGAAAGTTTTATACCAAATCCTTCTCTATGAGACACATAATCTAAGGCAATTTCCAAACTTCGCCTGGAAAGACCAATCCATCTCATACAATGCGTTAAACGAGCCAAGCCTAATCTAATTTGGACAATTTTAAGTCCTTTACCAACTTCTCCTAACCTATTTTTATCAGAAATTTGAAGGCCATTAAACTCTATTTCACAATGACCACCATGTTCTTCAGGGCCCATTATAGGTATACGTCTTTTAATATTCCAACCTGGTTGATCTTTATGATATAAAAAAGCTGTTAGGCCATCCTTAGTTTTAGCTAACAAAATAAAATGAGACGCAACACCGGCACCTGTAATATACCATTTGAATCCATTAACTATCCACTTACCATTTTGATAAGTGGCTTCGGTTCTAATCATTGACGGATCGGAGCCTCCACCAGGAGCTGGCTCAGTCATCGCCAGAGAAGATCTTACATCACCGTTTATTATTGGGTCAAGCCACTCTACTTTCTGTTCTTCAGTTGCAATCTTATTTAATATATACATATTACCATCATCTGGGGCAGCGCAATTAAAGCATACTGGTCCAAAAATAGATCTATTCATTTCTTCATAGAGTGCTGCCATTCCAATAGGACCTAAACCTAACCCAGATCTAGACTTGGGCATTTGTGGAGACCATAGACCTTCTAACTTAACTTTATCTCTTATTTCATTTAATAAAGTTTCATTAATATTCTCATGGTTATCATATGAAGAAGGAACAGACTCAAGCGGAATAATATGCTTATCTACAAAATTACGTGTTTTAATTCTTAGTTTGTCAATATTATCTGGTAGATAAAAATCCATATAAATCACCTAAAAGTTAGAGACCTGTGCTGAGTCCACCATCTACAGCCACTACGGCGCCGGTCATATAAGTATTACTCTTATTTAGTAACATAGAAATAATTGTATCTAATTCATCAACAGTGGCAAACCTTTTGAGAGGAATTTTCTTTTTTAATAAGTCACCAGTTTGACCTTCAAGTTGATCTCTATTGATATCAGTCAAAATATATCCAGGTGCAAGTGCATTAACACAAATATTATATCTAGCTAATTCAATTGACTGAGATTTAGTAACTTGAATCAAGGCTGCTTTGGTAGCAGAATAAGCCCCAACATATGACAACGGTCTGTAACCAAGCGTAGAAGCTATATTAATAATTTTACCTCTTTTATTAATAATCATCTTTGGAATTATAGCATTTGAGACGTTTAATGATCCAAGTAAATTTGTATCAACAATGTTAGATAATTCTGAATACGTTTCTTTATGCAATAATTTAGTATTAGCAATGCCTGCGTTATTAATCAAACCATAAAGATTTAAATCAGATAATTGTTTATTAACGTAATTCTCATCTGTAATATCAAGTTCAAAGAAATGATGATTCAATTGTTGATTGGGTAGATTAGAAATTACTTTTTCAAGATTAATTCTATTTCTTCCAATTCCAATAATTCTAAATCCGTCATTCGCAAGAACTTTAGCAAAATTAGCACCAAGTCCTCTACTTGCTCCAGTTATTAGAATAGTATCAAGCGTATCATTCATTAATAAAATTACAATATAAATAAAATTAAGTTATACTTTTAAAAATTTATATGAGAATAAATATTTTAAAATGTTGGTTAAAAAAAGAATTAATATATTAAACCATTGGATCAAAAAAAATACAACAATAGAAGCAGATATTTTGTCCATAAAAAAATTTGAAGCAGGTCAATCTAATCCTACTTATTTATTAAAATCGGAACATAAAAATTTTGTATTAAGGTCTAAACCAACGGGTAAATTATTACCTGGAGCACATCGTATTGATCGTGAATTTAAAGTTATGTCTTCTTTAGAAGCATCAACTATACCAGTTCCTAAAATGTTTGGTTATTGCCAAGACGAAGATTTAATGGGTAGTGAATTTTATATAATGGAGTATTTAGAGGGTAACAATGAAAATGACCCACTCCTGACGAATTACGATGTGGACCAACGAGATAAAATTTATAGAAATAAGATAAAAATTTTAGCAGATTTAGCATCACTAAATTTAAAAGAAGTTGGCCTTGAAAAATTTGGTAGACCTGAAGGTTATCTAGAAAGACAAATTAACTTATGGATAAAACAATATAGAGCTTCACAAACTAAAAATATTGAAAGCATGGAATTTTTGATAGAAAATATTCCTAAAAATATTCCAGAAGAAATAGGTTTGCTCCCACCATGTTTATTACACGGTGACTTTCGCTTAGATAATATGATATTAAAAATAAATAATGAATTTGGAAAAGTCATAGGATTATTAGATTGGGAGTTGTCCACATTATCAATACCTTTTATTGATTTATCTTATTGGACACTAATGTTAAAATTTGAAAAAGACTGGCCTATTGCAGGTATAGGCCATTATGACAAATTATTAGCAAAATCAGGAATACCAGCTGAAGAAAATATTTTAGATACTTATTTAAATATTACTGGCTTCGATAAGCCTAAATATTGGAAATATTTATTAGCATTTAATAGTTTTAGATTCACTGGAATTTTACAAGGTATAGCTAAGAGAGTAATTGACGGTAATAATGCAGGTAATAATGGTTATGAGGTTGGAGAACAAGCTGAACCTGTCGCTAAATTGGGCGCTCAAATACTTAAGGAATATTTGTGAACTTACTTGGTATATATCTTACGGGGTTAATCATCAAAAATGATGCAATAAATAGTGAAACAGATGATATCGACAGAGCTATTTTATAAGAAAAAAACAAATCTATAATTACGCCCCCAAAATAAGGTCCAATCATTTGACCCACGCCAAAAGATGATGTGAGTATAGCTGTTGAAACTCTGATTGATCCATTATATCTAGTTTGTCCCTCCAACAAAGCTAAAGCAGTTATTGGAATAAAAGTAGAACCCAATAGAATAGATGCTAAAATAATTCCAAACTTATCCTCTACTATTACAGGCATTAATATACCAAAACCCATAATCGCACAGGCTAAGAAAAGGGCTATGTCGTTTCCAATTTTTTTACCAAACCAAGGCCACAATATTACCATTGGAATACCAGCTAGACCTACTAAAAGCCAAACATATGTTTCAGTAGTTTCTAACCCTACAGTTTCTCTTGCCATAGTTGATATAAAAGTACCTAAAATCACATATCCAAAACCGTAAAGCCCGTAGGATAAAGTAATTAAACTAAAACTTACATTATTACTCGTTTCAGATTTGATTATTGTTGTTACCACAACAGTTTCATTAGGGGTATAACAAAAAACGGGTATTGCTAATATCATTGATAAAATAGTAACTCCAATCCATAAATCATTCCAAGCAAATCCAAAATTTCCTAAAAGAGATACTAAAATTGAAGATAAGACAATTCCAAAACCAACACCCATGAAATGGGAAGTACTTAGCGATTTTTCCCCAAGTAATTGCATAGAAGGAAGAATTAAAGCTGTAGCAAAAATTAAAACAAATGCACTAGATACGCCGGCAAAAAATCGAATAACAATAAAAATTATTATATCATTACTTAAACTCATTAATAATGTAGTCAGTAAGGAAATAACAATAGATGTAAAAAAAACAAATTTAATTTTTTTCTTAAATATTGGTAAAATAGATAGGAGTGATCCGCATAAATAACCAAAAAAATTCCATGAGGCTATTAAACCTCCATTAGTCTTACTTATATTCAATTCTTCCAACATATAAGGCAAGATTGGTGTATAACTAAACCTTCCAATACCAACGGCTAATGCAAGAGCAGCTGTGCCAGTCAAAATTAATATTAAAACTTCAAGGCTAAGTTTATTTTCCAAAATATAATTCTTATGTAATTTCTTTTGTAGTATTTAGATTTTAAGTAAAACAATCAACATAAATAAGATTATTAATTGACCAGAAATATAAATTTGTTTCATATATACATAAAGAATTATATTAAAATGGAAAAAGTAAATGCAGAAACTTTTCAATATAACTAATGAGACTGACCACATCGTCAAAATTGAGTTGGTTAATGGAAAAAAACACAACCCATTATCTTTAGAATTAATCAGAGAACTAACGAACTCTCTAATACAAATTTCGTCACAAAAGAAAGTAAAAGTTTTAATCATATCTTCTGAAGGACCAGGATTTTCTGCTGGTCATGATCTAGATGAATTAAGAAAAAATCGAAACAATAAGAAATTTTTTAACGAATTATTCAATGAATGTTCAAATTTAATGCAAACAATCATGAACTTGCCCCAACCAGTTATAGCTGAAGTTTGTGGTATTGCAGCTGCAGCAGGATGCCAATTAGTAGCGAGCTGTGATTTAGCAGTTGCATCTGAACAGGCTAGTTTTATGACGCCAGGAGTAAATATTGGTTTATTTTGTTCAACACCGATGGTAGCAGTTTCCAGAAATCTTAGCAGAAAAAAAATTATGGAAATGCTTCTGACTGGAGAAAAACTTAGTGCAAAAGACGCAGTTGATTTTGGTTTAATAAATCATTGTGTTCCTCTTGATCAACTTCATCAGAAAACACTAACTATTGCAAATATAATAGCTTCAAAACCTTTATCTACTGTGAAAATTGGTAAAGAGGCTTTTTACAAGCAGGTGGAGATGCCAATTGATGAGGCTTATAAATATACTTCTGAGGTTATGGCTATGAATATGATGGAAAAAGACGCTTATGAAGGCATTAGTGCTTTTTTAGATAAAAGATCACCTTCATGGAATGAGTAAAAAATTGATAATGTATATATTTTGAATTCAAAAAGGTAAATTTATGTCTAAAGTATTCGATTTTATCGTAGTAGGTGCAGGCACAGCTGGATGCCTTCTTGCTAATCGATTGTCTGCTAATGGTAGGTTTTCTGTAGCTTTATTGGAAGCAGGAGGAAGTGACAATTACCATTGGGTTCATATTCCTGTAGGTTATTTATATTGTATGGGAAACAAAAGAACAGATTGGTTATACAAAACAACTTCACAAAAAGGTTTAAATGGTAGAGCTTTAAATTACCCAAGAGGTAAGGTTATGGGTGGTTGTTCATCAATAAATGGTATGATTTATATGAGAGGACAGGCAAATGATTATGATCAGTGGAGGCAAATGGGTAATGATGGTTGGAGTTGGGATGATGTTCTCCCTTACTTCAAAAATATGGAAGATAGCTATGAAGGAGAAAATAAATTTCATGGTGCAGGTGGAGAATGGAAGGTAAATCAACAAAGACTATCTTGGAATATTTTAGATAGTTTTCAAGAAGCTACTGTAGAGGCTGGAATACCTAAAGTAGACGATTTCAACGAAGGCAACAATTTTGGAGTTTCATATTTTAAAGTTAATCAAAATTCTGGGTTTAGATGGAATACAGTAAAGGCATTTATAAAACCAATAAAAAATAGAAAAAATTTGCATGTAATTAGTCAATGTGAAGTGAATAAATTAATTTTAGAAAATAATATAATTAAAGGGGTAGAAGTTACACGAAATGGGAAAATTGAAGATATTTTTGTAAATAAAGAAATAATATTATCTGCTGGCTCAATTGGTTCACCTAAAATCTTAGAGTTGTCTGGTATAGGAAATCCTAACTTGCTCTCTGATTTAGGTATTGAAACCAAAGTAAAAAGCCCAAAAGTTGGTGAAAATCTTCAAGATCATCTTCAATTAAGAGTAATATATCAATTAGAAAATGCACAAACTTTAAATCAAAAAGCTAATTCATTATTGGGTAAAATTGCTATAGGTTTAGAATATGCTCTTAAAAGAACTGGTCCTATGTCTATGGCTCCTAGTCAATTAGGTATATTCGCAATGTCAGACAAATCTTATGAAACGCCTAATCTTCAATTTCACGTGCAACCATTATCTTTAGACAAATTTGGAGACCCTCTTCATGACTTTCCAGGTCTTACAGCAAGTGTATGTAATCTAAATCCGCAGAGTAGAGGAAGTGTCCATATTACATCAAAAGATCCTAAAATTGCACCGTCCATTGATCCAAATTACTTGTATGAAGAACAAGATAAACTTGTGGCGGCCCAATCTATAGAATTAGCAAGAAAAATTATCACTCAACCAGCAATGAAAAAATATAATCCAAAAGAATATGCGCCAGGAATTCAGTTTCAGTCGGAAGATGAATTAAAAAAAGTTGCTGGTGATATTGGTACTACTATTTTTCATCCAGTAGGAACATGTGGTATGGGCCCAGGCACTTCTTCAGTAACAGATAGTGATTTAAAAGTTAGGGGTGTAGAGGGGTTAAGAATTGCAGATGCGTCTATTATGCCTACTATCACTTCTGGCAACACAAATGCTCCAACACTGATGATTGCTGAAAAAGCATCAGAAATAATCTTGAACTCAAATTAAATTTAATATCTATTTGATATGGAAGTTAAGAGGTAGAAAAATGAATTTTGAATACAACGAAGACCAATTAGCTATAAAAGATATGGCAAAGGGTTTTTCTGAAACTGAGCTAATGCCTTATGCTGCTGATTGGGATCAAAACGAAATATTTCCAGTAGAGACATTAAAAAAAGCTGCTGAACTAGGTTTGGCAGCAATATACGTGAATGAATCACATGGGGGTTCGGGTCTAAGTAGATTAGATGCTGCGATTATATTTGAAGAATTATCAAGAGGATGCGTCTCCACGGCTGCTTATATATCGATACACAATATGGTAACATGGATGATAGATGCGCATGGATCAGATGCTATAAAGGAAAGATTTATTAATAAATTATCTACAATGGAAATTATGTCTAGTTACTGTTTAACTGAACCAGGTTCTGGATCAGACGCTGTGGCTTTAAAAACGAGTGCCTCTAAAAAAGGGAACAGTCATTATATATTAAATGGGTCTAAAAGTTTTATATCGGGCGGTCCTACTAGTGATGTTTTTGCTGTCATGTGCCGTACAGGTGACGAAGGAGCAAATGGGGTTTCTTGTCTGCTAGTAGATAAAGGAACAAAAGGTTTATCATTTGGAAAACAAGAAAAAAAAATGGGATGGAATAGTCAGCATACATCCATGGTTAATTTTGATAATTGTGAAATTCCAATTGATAACTTAGTTGGGAATGAGGGAGATGGCTTTAAAATAGCAATGAAAGGTCTTGATGGAGGTAGAGTGAATATTGCAGCTTGTTCATTGGGTGGAGCAAGAGCAGCTTTAGAAGCATCAATTAGCTACTCGGCAGAAAGGAAGCAATTTGGAAAATCTATTGATCAATTTCAAGTTACTCAATTCAAGCTAGCAGATATGGCAACCGAATTAGAAGCAGCTAGATTAATGGTATTAAGAGCTGCGCGTAGTCTTGATACTCATGATATTAAAGCTACTAAACTTTGTGCTATGGCCAAAAGATATGCAACTGATATTTGTTCTGAAATATGTGATATGGCGCTCCAAATTCATGGTGGTTATGGATATTTAAAAGACTTTCCTTTAGAGAGACTAGTAAGAGATTTAAGGGTGCATCAGATATTAGAAGGAACAAATGAAATAATGAGAGTAATTATTTCAAGAGACTTAAAAAGTAATTAAATCAATAAAGGATAAATCAACAATGTCAGAAGAAGTTATATTTACTGAAGAAAATGGGATTGGAATAATAACTTTAAACAGGCCAGATAGATTGAATGCCCTAACTTATCCAATGGTTCAAAAAATAAATAAATATCTAAACTCTTGGGAAATAAGTGAACACATAAATTGTGTAATTATTGAGGGAGCAGGTGATAAATCATTTTGTGCAGGTGGTGATGTTATTAAATTAAGAAAAGAAGTCTTAGAAGATGGAGGCCCACCCACTAACTTATCCCAGTCATTTTTTTATGATGAATATACTTTAAATTTTAAAATTAGTAATTTTAAAAAACCATTTATATCATTAATCAATGGATACACCATGGGTGGTGGAGTAGGAGTATCAATGCACGGAAGTCACGTTGTAGCATCTGAAAAGACTATGTTTGCAATGCCTGAAACAGCTATTGGTTTGTTTCCTGATGTAGGAGGTGGATGGTTGTTAGGTCAGTTGGATAAAGGAATAGGAGCTTGGCTGTCTTTAGTTGGGGCAAGAATTAAAGCATATGACCTTATGAAACTTCAACTCATAACTCACTATGTTTCTTCAAGTGAAATAGGAAATTTAAAAAAAATGTTAATTTCTTCTTCACCAAGTACGAATGACAAAGTTGATAGTATAATTAATAGCCTCTCTTCAAATCCAAATTCAGAAGACAGTGTCTTAATAGCAAATGAAAATATTATTAAGGATGCATTTTCATTTGATACAATTGAACAAATTTTTGAAAAATGTGAATCTCTCTCAATAATTGGAAATGAATTCTTAAATGCTCAATTCGAAGAATTAAAACATAAATCACCTACATCATTAAAAATTTCTTTAAAGCAAATTAGAGATGCTAGTAAAATGACTCTAAAGGATGAATTGATAATGGAATATAGAATGGTTCAGCGTTGTCTGGAGATTGGTGATTTTTTTGAGGGTGTTAGAGCAATGCTCGTTGATAAAGACAGAAAACCAAACTGGCAACCGTCTAATATTAAGGATGTTGATGAAGGTAGAGTTAATAAATTTTTTGAAGTATTAGGAAATTTAGATTTAGTTTTAACAAATTAGAATAGAGATTATCTTGGAGGAAAGTATTATGAATGATGTGTATATAATGTCTGCAAACAGATCTGCAATTGGTGGATTTGGGGGTACACTGAAGAGTTTTTGCCCGGTAGATCTGGGTACTTTGGTAGCTAAAGATGCAATTGCAAGATCTGGGTATGATGCTGACGAGGTTGAACACGCTGTTTTTGGGAATGTAATTCATACTGAGCCGAGAGATATGTACGTAAGTAGAGTTATAGCTCTTCAGGCTGGTATGAGTAAAGAATCCGCTGCGTTAACAGTAAATAGACTTTGTGGCTCAGGACTTCAGGCTATTGTAAGTTCTATTCAACTATTAATATTAGGAGATGCGAAAATATCAATAGCTGGGGGTGTAGAAGTTATGTCTAATGGGGCACATATCGTAGAAGGGTTTCGTTGGGGATCAAGAATGGGAGACGGAAAAGTTCATGATATGATGCTCGGTGCATTACATGATCCATTTGGTCATGGTCATATGGGTATTACGGCTGAAAATATATCAAGCAGATATCAAATTAGTAGAGACATGCAAGATCAATTTGCTTTAAGTAGTCAACAAAGAGCAAGCAAGGCAATTGATAATGGATCTTTTAAAGAGCAAATATTACCAATTGAAATAAAAACTAGAAAAGGAATTGAAATTTTTGAAACAGATGAACATCCAAAGCCAGATACTAGTATAGATACTTTATCTAGTCTGAGAACGGCTTTTAAAAAAGATGGAGTGGTTACAGCTGGTAATGCTTCTGGAATTAATGATGGCGCATCAGCCTTGATCCTTGCTAATGAAGATAAGGCTAAAAAAGGTACGCCATTAGCCAGGATTGTTTCGTATGGATTTGGTGGTGTAGACCCTGATGAAATGGGTATGGGACCAGTTCCAGCTTCAAAAATGGCATTAAACAAAGCAGGGTTAAATGTATCAGATTTAGATTTAATTGAATCAAATGAAGCATTTGCAGCCCAAGCATGTGCTGTTAATAAACAATTAGGCCTAGACCCTGAAATTGTAAATGTGAATGGCGGTGCAATTGCCCTAGGTCATCCAGTAGGCGCAACGGGAGCAATAATTATGACAAAACTTGTTTATGAATTAAGAAAGCGTAAAGGTAAATATGGTCTTGCAACTATGTGTATTGGTGGAGGTCAAGGAATAGCGGTAATTATAGAGGCTTTGTAAACAAGTGTCTTTCGAATGCATTTCAATAAAAGAAGCAAAAAATCTTATTAAAAATGATGATTTAATCTTAATTGATATAAGAGATCACAACTCATTTTCAAAAGGTCATATTGAAAAGGCTATTCATGTTGAAGATTTAAATATCGATAAATTTCTCCAAGATAAAGATAAAAATAAAACAATTTTGATTTACTGTTATCATGGCCATTCAAGTCAATCTGCTGCAAATTTTTTTAGTCATCATGGATTTAAAAATGTTTTTAGTATGGATGAGGGTTATTCGGGTTGGATAACCCATAACACTTAAAATTTTTATATAAAGTAATATTTCTTTAACTTGTCTATATTATAATAAGTATTATATTGAGATAATCCGAATAAATATAAGAGGTAAAAATTGGAAACTCGCAGAGGTGGTCGTCTAGTAGATAGACCAGAATTTAAAACTAAACCAAAACCAGTTACTTTTTTAGGTAAAGAAAAAGTATCCCAAGCAATTGCTGTCATGGCTGATAAAAATTATGGTTCAGTTGTAATTGTAGATAGTAAAGATAAAGTTGTCGGAATTGTGACTGAACGAGATATTGTAAAGAAATTGTTAAATAACAATATGTCTCCAAAAACAACTAAATTAGAGGATATAATGACCCTCAATCCAAG
>QBXD01000006.1 GCA_003283875.1 SAR116 cluster bacterium AG-321-A13
CAGTTCATAGATTATGGGAACCAATCAAGGAAAAACAAAGTCCATCTTCTCCATATGGAGCTAAATTCTCTGTTCCTTATTGTATTGCCGTCGGACTTATTGACGGAGTTGCTGGACTAAAACAATTTACAGAAAAACGTTTAAAAGACCCAGAAATAACAAAGCTATCTCAAAAAATTAATTATGAAATTAATCCTAACGATGAATATCCTAAAAATTATTCTGGTGATATTTCTGTTTTTATGAAAAATGGAGATGTTTTGTCAGCCAAACAAGATTGTTTAAGAGGGGGAAGAAAAGCTCCCTTAAGTTTTGAAGAAGCTGTTGACAAATTTCATGCTAATTTAGACTTTGCAAATATAAAAAGAAATGAGATTAAAAAACTTAAATTTTTAGTTGATAATATTTTCAGTTGTAAAGATTTAAGCGAGCTAGAAAATATTGATTTCAGTTAATCAATCTTTTCACAACCTTTCCCTAATATTAAGTCAAAAAATCTTTTCCACTTAGCTTTATAATTAGTTCTATTAACAACCCAATCTACATGCTCAGATTTGTCCTTCTTAGGATTTATTTGAATACCCCATAAACCATCAACTTCATTTGGTACCGCAGAATATCTTACATCAGTTATAATATTTTTTTGATTTCCAAAACCTAAATAACCTTGAGAAAACCAATCGAACCTCTGAATATCCTTATATTGTTGACTATTCTGACTTAATTCCATGAAACTTATTGATGTATCTAGTTTTTTTATTTTGGTTCCCTTACAATATTCAGATTTTGAAAGCAATCTAACTGCATCTACATAGTAAAAACCATTATATTCATATATAACTTTCCACAAAAATAGATTTCCTAAACTTGGCTTAACTGTTAATCTTTTACTTTCATGCCCTCTTAAATTAGCGATAGATTGACCAATATTCTCTGCACGATTTTCTTGAAATAATCCTACTGAAAGATAAAGAAAAATATAAAAAAGACCAAAAAAAGTAATCAATTTATTTTTCTTTAAAATTGCAATAATTATTAAAAAAATTATGGGAATAGTTAAAAGTGGATCAACAACAGATATGTTATTCCATGAAATTCTTTCATCAGTAAATGGCCATAAAAGTTGTGTTCCATAACTTGTACAAGCATCTAAAAATCCGTGAGTTGCATATCCAATAAAACAATAAAAGTACGTTTCCTTCCAACTTAAAAATTGACTTGAAAATAAACGTACAAATAAAGTAACAATCAAAGCCCCTAAAGGAATAAATATTAATGAATGAGTGAATTGCCTATGATATTCCAATTTCAACAAAGGATCTGAGTTTGATCTTATTAATATATCTAAATCAGGAGCTAAACCGGCGAGACAACCAATTATTGAGCAAACAAGAATTTTCTTTTTATTCGATATCGTCTGAGCAAAAATTGCTCCAAACGCACCTTGACTTACAGGATCCATTTAACAAACCAAAATAATTAAAATTATATTCTATACACTAAGATTTCTTGACTGTTTATATTTTTTTCTTTTAACTTATTAAGCATATCAAAGAGGAATTTTAAATGAACCACACCCATTCATCCACCAAAGAATATGACGCCATAATTGTAGGAGCTGGCTTTTCAGGTTTATATCAGTTGATATGCCTGAGAGATCAGCTTGGTCTTAATTGTTTAGTACTTGAGACAGGGGATGATGTTGGAGGAACATGGTACTGGAATCGTTATCCGGGTGCACGATGTGATACGGAGAGCCACGCATATTCTTATTATTTTTCAGATGAACTGTTAAAAGAGTGGACATGGTCAGAAAGATACCCAGGTCATGAAGAAATTAGAAAATATATGAATTTTGTTGCTAGTAAGTTTGATCTTAAAAAAAATATTCTATTCAAGCAAAAAGTAACAAGCGCTAAATTTATAGAAGATAGTAATAATTGGTATGTAACAACTGATAATAATAATTTTAAATGTAAATTTCTAATTACGGCAGTGGGATGTTTGTCAAACACCAATATTCCTAAAATCAAAGGGTTAGAAGATTTTGAGGGTAGTTATTACCATACAGGAAACTGGCCGAAAGATGGTGTTTCATTTGTAAATAAAACAGTAGGACAAATTGGAACAGGTTCTACAGGTATACAAGCAGTACCTGTTATTGCAGCTGAGGCTAAACATTTAACAGTTTTTCAAAGAACAGCTAATTATAGTATTCCTGCCCGGAACAAACCATTAACAGAAGAATTTAAAAAACAAGTTAAAGAAAATTTTCAATATTATAAAGATCTTATTAAAAGAACACCTAACGCACATCCTTTTGAAATTTCAGATCGTCTTGTTTCTGATGTTAATTCAGTAGAGATGAATAATATTTATGAAAAAGCATGGGAAAAAGGTGGCTTACAATTTCGAGCAGTGTTTAATGACTTAGTTACAAACCTCGAGGCCAACAACACGGCATCTGATTTTATAAAAAACAAAATCAATAATACCGTTTTAAACAAAAAATTTGCTTCTATTTTGTCTGATATTGACCACCCTTACGCAGGCAAAAGGCCACCTATAGATAGTAATTATTTTGAGACTTATAATAGAGATAATGTTAACCTTATAGATCTTAGGCGTGATCCAATTAAATGTATAAATAAGAATGGAATAGAAACTGAAAAAAACCATATTGATTTAGATATTATTGTGTTTGCTACTGGTTATGATGCTATGACTGGACCGCTTTTAAATATGAATATATTTGGAAAAAATAATTTAAAATTAAAAGATGTCTGGAGAGAAGGGCCAAAAACATTTTTAGGACTTCAAATTCCTGGTTTTCCAAATTTATTCACTATAACTGGACCTGGTAGCCCTTCAGTTTTAACAAACATGCCAATGGCAATAGAACAACATGTAGAATGGATAAGAGATTGTATAAGCTTTATGATTAAAAAAGAATATACTACCATTGAAGCACGTTCAAATTTAGCAAAAAAATGGGGTCAAGAAGTAAACAGAGTTGCTAATAAAACATTATTACCTACCGTTAAACATTCTTGGTATTTGGGCGCCAATATTCCTGGTAAACCTCGTGTATTTATGCCCTACGCAGGCGGACTTCCAAGATATAGTAAAATATGTGATGACGTTAAAAAAAATAATTTTGAAGATTTTATTTTAGCATAAATACTCAAGTCTCTGAAAGCTGTTGTATTTTATTTATATTAGTTCTAATTTTTTTAATTCTCTCTTCAATTAAATTTTTCTTTGGAGGTGACTTTGAGTCAAGTTGGTCTAGTAACATTGATATTTCATTTGCTAATTCATTGCTCTGTTTATTAGAATCTATCAATCTTATTTGTGTTTTCCTTATTAATGCACTGAGTATTACGTTAGATTTAATCATTTTAGTAAAATATGATTTTGGTATTTTTTTTGCTACTAACTTTTGGGCACATACCCTTGCAGTTACCGTTCTAGGCACATCTAACAGTATGGAACTTTCTCCAAAGATTTCACCTATCCCTAACCTATTTAGTTTTAAACCATCTTTTGTTTCTAAATTGACATATCCTTCTAATATTAAATATGCCTCTTTTGGTAAACTCCCAGCTTCATATATAACTTCACCTGGTTCCCATATGGCTGACTTTCCGTTATCTAACATATAAAGTTTCCTCTTCAAATTATCTTAGATTAGTCAACCAGTAATTTTTAATGGCTCCATCCAAAAGATATAACCATAAAATATTAAATAACAGTAAAACAGACCATAAGCCCACCATGGTTTAGGTTTAAATTTTTTACTTTCTTCCTCAATTATTTCTAATTCTTCTTTGTAATTTTTATAATGATTCATCATAAAATTAGATCTAGCCAATAATTTCTCCATCTTAATTTAAAGTATCAAATATCTAAAAATATTGTTTCTTTATCACCCTGTAAAAATATATCAAATAAAAAAATATCTTCATCAATTTTTTTTGCTACTAAGCTACTCACATCATTTCTGCTATTCCTTACAATGGACAAAAGAGGATCACTAGTTAAATCGTCACCTTCAAAATATATCCTGGTGTTAAGTGTCATATTTAATCCTCTAGATGATATTGATAATAATATATGAGGACTTTGTGCTTTGCCATCAATGTCATTAATAAACCCAGGTTTTAAAGTATATAGATTAAATTTCTTAGTTAAAGTGTCTGGAACAAATCGAGCAAAACCACATTCAGGTGAATACACTCCATTTTCATCACTTTGCCAAGATTCGAGCATGATATCGTCTAAAGCTTTACCATTACCGTCAAATACTGAACCAGTAATCTTTATAAACTTGTCATAATCTCTGTTGGCAAAAGGTTTCACACCCAAATCCGTGTCAAAAATTCCCTCGATATTTATTGCATTAGGTAAACATCCAATATGAAGAAAAGGACCGGCTGTTTGGAATGGTGTTTCATCTAGAACTGTTTTTATATCACTCAATTTATAATCCCTCCTTCCTATTTTCGAAAAAAGTTTGATTGGTACCTCTTAAAATAATATCGAACTTATAAGATAATAATTTTTGTGTGTTGGACCTTGATGTGTCAAGTGTACTTGTTAAACTTTGTTTAGCTTTTTCATCAGGTATTGAATTTACCATAGGGCAAGAATTTATAAGAGGATCGCCTTCAAAATACATTTGAGTAATTAACCTCTGACCAAAACTCTTTCCAAATACAGAGAAATGAATATGCATTGGTCTCCATTCTATTCCACGATTTGGATATGGATATGGGCCAGGTTGAATTGTAATAAATTCGTAATACCCTTTTGAACAAGTTATAGATCTACCGCAACCAGCAAAATTAGGATCAATAGGAGCAGTGTTATTATCATTATGATGAAGATATTTACCTGCAGCATTGGCTTGCCAAATTTCAATAAGTGCTCCTTCAATTGGATTGGAAAATTGATCAGAAATTCTTCCAAAAACAATTATTTTGTGCCCTATTGGTAAAGTATTATTCTTTGAGAAGTTTAATGTTAAATCATTATCTAGTTTGCCTATAATATTTTTATTAAAAACAGGACCAGAAATCTCCGTTGATGTAGATGAAAAAGAAATCTTTTTATTTTTAGGGGCCCTTGAACAGCTAGACTTGTAATCAGGAAAGTTTAATTGAGGATGTTTTTTAGGATTTCTTTTTATAAGTCCTTCAACCATCTTTTTTCCTAGAATAATAAATTAATCACAAATTGATTTAGTAAGGTAAACCTACGTAATTTTCGGCTAAAACAGTTTGGGATGCAACTGAATTTTCTAAATATTCTAATTCGGAATCTTGTATACGTTGATCAAATGATGTTTGATCGGGGAACTTATGAAAAGTTGTTGTCATCCACCAACTAAATCTAATTGCCTTCCAAACTCTTGATAAAGCTTTTGAAGAATAAATATCTAAATCATCATTTATTTCGAACTTATAATATTGTTCAAAAGCTTTATATAAATAATAGACGTCTGAAAAAGCTAAATTTAAACCTTTTGCACCAGTAGGTGGTACAATATGAGCAGCGTCTCCAACTAAAAATAACTTTTTCCAGCTCATTGGTTCGCATACGAATGATCTTAGGGGTGCAATAGATTTTTCTATTGATTGTCCAGTCATAATTGTGTCCGCAGCTTCTGTTGGAAGCCTTTTTTTTAATTCATCCCAAAACTTTATATCTGGCCAATCTTCAATTTTGTCATTCAAGGATGTCTGAATATAATATCTACTTAAATTCTGGTTTCTCATAGAGGCTAAAGCAAAACCACTTCCATGATTTGCGTAAATTAGTTCGTCACTTACAGGAGATGTTTCAGATAAGATACCTAGCCATCCAAATGGATAAACCCTTTCATGGGTTCTAATAATATTCTTTGGTATAGTGCTTCTACTAATTCCGTGGTATCCATCACAGCCCACAATAAAATCACAAGTGATTTTTGTTTCAATACCATTTTTTTTAAAAGTTACATATGGATTTTCTGTATCGATTTCCTTAGGAAGTACCTCTTCAGCATTATTTATTATAGTTCCATTTTCTTTTTGTATAATTTCATATAAATCTTTTGTTACTTCAGTTTGACCATAAACAGTTACATATTTATTAGTTAATTTTTTTAGATTTATTCTAAATCCATGGTTCTTAAAAGATAATTGTATTCCGTCATGTTTAAAGCCTTCTTTTTCTAATCTACCAGAAACACCGGCCATTTTTAGCATTTCTATAGTTCCACTTTCTAAAACTCCTGCCCTAATTCTTCCAATTACATGTTCTTGGGATTGTTTTTCAAGAACCACATTATCAATACCTGCTAAAAATAAAAGTCTTGATAACAACAAGCCTGAAGGACCTCCTCCTATTATAACAATATTTGTTTTCATTAAAACTATTCCTTGGAAGCTATAATAATTACTTCAAATATATTACCAACAAAAAAACAGCTACAGTTATTTGAACAAAATTAATAAAAACTGAAAACTTGTGTAATTTATCGAATTTATCATTATTGTTTTCATCTTTTGCCTTATTAATCATTGGCATTAAAATTTGTCTAGAAAATAGAAAGCCAAGCATAATAAAAGAAAAAACTATTAAAGAAATATTACTTTTTTCAAAAATGGATAAAACAATACCAGATGAACTTAAAATAAAGCCAAAAAGATAATATTTAGGAAAAAAAATTCTCAAAAATCTAGATGACTGCTTTTCGTCTAAAACTTTAAATACTGAGGTGGCAACTACTAGTGGAAAAAAAATCATAAAACTTAAAATAGCACCCGCAACAAATATTAACAAATCTATCTCCTCATAAATTAATTTTTTTCTAAAAATTAGATGTTTTAAAATTTAATAATATAATACAATATATACTATTTTTAAAAAAATTCTTGAGAAATAATAATGAATGAAAATGTAATATCCTACTCGGTTGATACTCTTATTTCAAAAGATCAAATCAAAACAAGAATTACTGAACTGGGACGGGAAGTAAACCAATTTTATAAAAATACAAATAAACTTCTTGTTGTTGGATTATTAAGAGGATCCTTTGTGTTTATTGCAGATTTAGTCCGTGAATTAAAAATACCAGTAGAGGTAGATTTTATGACAGCATCTAGTTATGGCAACTCTATGCAATCATCCAATAATATAAGAATATTAACAGACTTAAACACAGATATAAAAAACCTAGATGTCTTGTTAGTTGAAGATATTATTGATACTGGTCATACACTTAATCAAGTTATTAAATTGCTAAATAATAGGAAACCGAAAAGTCTTGAAGTTTGCTGTTTATTAAATAAATTTTCTAGGCGCGAAACAAATGTTGAAAGTAAGTGGGTAGGTTTTGATATACCTGACGAGTTTGTTGTAGGATATGGCATCGATTATGCTCAAGACAACAGACATTTACCTTTTATTGGAAAAGTAGTTCAGAAATAAGTTGGGAATAGCTTAATTTATTTACCGTTTAGGTAGGATAATCGTGGAGATTTACAAAAAGCTATTCCCATTAATAAACTACTGCAAATCACATGCCAAATTGATACTTCATTTTACTCTATTTTAATAAAGTTTTCTAAATTCATTTTATCTGAGTATTCAACTTCACATTCACCAGTAACTCTAGAAACAGATCCTCCCATTTCTTTAATATCTTGCCAAAACTGATCTGTCCAAGCAGATCTTTCTTTTAAAGCATAATCTTTATCTTTAAATACATGAAAAATTTCTACTTGTGTGTCGGTAACACTCAAAAAACTCCTTAAAATTAATCCCCCATCTTCAAACATGTATTTACTTTTTGATTTAAGTCGATCAAGAATAGCCTCTCTGGCTAATTTGTTTTGAAATTTAATTGTAATTGTAGTCCCAAACATTTTTTAGCTTTCCCTATTTACTAAACATTATGAGGTTTAATAACTATTTTAATTGCATCATCTATTCTTTCTCGAGCATACTTTAATGCAATTGGCAAATCAATCATGTCAAATGTATGAGTGTGCACTAGTTTTGCATCAAATTTTTTCTCTTTCATAAACTCCATTGCTCTATGTGTAGCGCTTTTTCCCTCACCTCTAATTCCAAACATGTAGATATTATTTACAACCATATGCGGAATGTTAATTTTAACGGCATTGTGAGGGAAAGCTGCTAAACATATTTTGCCTCCCCTATTCGTCATCATGATGGCATCATTCAATGCCTGTTCAGTACCTGCACATTCCACTACATAGTCAGCACCCTTTTCACCAACTATTTTTTTTACAGCTTTAACAATATCTGTTTCATTTTTTATATTAAGCGTGAAATCTGCACCAAGTTGTCTCCCAATTTTTAGGCGACCATCCCTGGTACCGATGAGAATTACAGGACCTGCACCTAAAGCCTTTCCAACTGCAACACCTAACAAACCTATTGGGCCGGGTCCAATAACCACCAAACTTTCGCCAGCGATAAGACCTCCTAATTCTGTCAGCCCATACATAGTAGTACCAGCTGTAACAACCAAAGTTGCTTCTTCATCAGACATACTATCTGGAACTTTTATTAATGTATTTATGTTATTTATAGCATACTGCTTAAACCCACCATCTGTTGTAAATCCATTTGCCCTATGACCTTTATTGACATCTCCATAGTTAAGGCCATAATTGTGGCAGGAGGTATACATGCCCATACGACACCTCTTACATTGCCCACATCCAGAGTGAATTTCTACAGTAACCCTATCTCCAATGTTGAATTCATCGACAGATGGTCCTAAGGCTACTACTGTTCCCATATATTCATGTCCCGGGGTAAAATTTTTATTAAACGGTAATCCACCTTCTATTAATGCTGGAGGTCCACGACTTATAACGTCAAGGTCAGTTGCACAAATAGCTACTGCGTCTATTTTAATTAGAACTTCTGATTTATCTGGCATCTCTACTATTTTGTCGACCAGAGATAACTCATCAGGATCTCCTAAAACCCAAGCTTTCATTTTCTCAGGTATAGGAAATTTTTGAGATGTTTTTCCTTTAAATTTTATGGACATGAAAAAAACCTTATTAAAGATTAATCAATCCATTTAAATAGCAATTTGTCAAACACGATTATATTTAAATATTATATTTCTTTTTATACTCACGCCAAGTAGTAAACAATCCTGAACCAATAACAACTATTACACCTATTACAATCATAGAATTTATACTTTCAGAAAAAATTGTCACTCCAATTATAGATCCAAAGACTAATTGAAGATAAGAAAAAGGTTGTATAACAGATGCTTCTGCAACTTGTAATGTTTTTACCATCATAAAATGTGAACTAGCACTTAACAAACACATGATAAAAAGCCACAAATAATCTTCTTCAGGAATATTATTCCAAATGAACAAACTAATTATACTCATAGTTACAGTCCCTCCTATACCCGTCCAAAAAAAACTAGTAATAGCTGAATCTTGCCTGGAAACATATCTTGTTAAAATTAGATAAACTGCAAACATTACAGCACCTATTAGTGCAAAAATTGATCCTTCAGAAATAATATTTGTAGTAGGCCTTAAAATAATAATCACACCTACAAAACCTACAAATATTGCCGTCCACCGTCTCCAGCCAAACTTTTCACCCAAAAAAGGAACAGATAAACCTGCGACAATCAGAGGATAACAGGCGATAATTGCATGTGTTTCAACAAGACCTAATAGGGTAAATGTGTAAACAACTAAACAATTATTTAATGATAAAATAAGACCTCGTGTAAATTGTTTATATGGTTGTTTAGTATGTAATATTTTTGTCAAACTTTTCTTAATAAATAAACATGAAATGATCATAATCATAGCAATAAACCAATAACGCATAGTAACTAAAGTGAAGACATTATTGCGTTCAGCTAAAAACCTTGAGACACCATCCATAGCTGAAAACATAAATGTAGTCACAACCATTAGGCATATTCCTAAAAGGACATTATTTTGCATAAAAACTCTAAAAAAGGAATGAACTAGATTTATATATTGTTTGAAAAGGTCTAACAACAATAAAAAAATAGAGACCCAATGGTCTCTATTTTAAATAAGGAGGAATATAATTTAATTACTTTCTAATTATATAAACGACATTTAAAAAAAAAGTTTAACTTAGAGATAAACTATCTTGTAAATTTTCAACTTGATTTATATGCATAAAAGCCTCTTCAAGCTGAAATGAATCAAAATTCTTGATAGGTGGTCGACATGCACTAGTTTCAAATATTCCTTCATGAACACGTAACAATTTTGAAAATTTAATAGCTATATCAATATGCTGATGAGTAAAAGATAAAATTGGTAAAATTTGATAAAATAATTGTCTGGATGCTTCAGTTTTATTTTCAGTAAATAACTTATAAATTTTATTATAAATAATCTCCATCGTTGAAGGAATAAACGCGTGTACTCCTCTATTTAATGCTTCTATCATTCCCATAATAGCCCATCCACCACTAAGATGTAATTGATGATTTGATGCTTCTAAGATCCTAGAATATTTAGGACCAGAATTTAATACTTCTATTTTTAAAGCTCTGAACTTATTGATGTTTTCAAATAGTAACACTATGTCTTCGTCACTCATCCCATTATCTGTCCAAGATAAATCCTGTATCATTAAATTGTGGGGACCTGCTTCAGCAATTTCATTAAAACATTGTAACAGTTCATTTCCAGAAACTTTCTCAGGGGTCTGGCATAATATCCAATCAGCACCTGCTTCTTTTGCAGATTTAGCCAAAGCAACTCTATCTTTTTGATTTTTTGCACTACAACTTATAATTATGGGTATTCTATTTTTATTATAACTTGAACATTCATCAATAATCATCTTCTTTTCTTCAAAAGATAAACTTGAGTTTTCGCCTGCGACAGCTCCAACAAGCATGCCTGAGCACCCGGTGGTAATTGTGTGATCAATAAGGTTTTTTAGGCTGGGTATATCAATTTTATTTTTATTACAAAAAGGAGTGTGAAGACTGGGTATAATTCCTCTTAGACCATCAATTAGTTTTTTTTCTTTATCCAATTAAAGTACCATTTTCTAGTTTAATATCTGGGCGTAATAAATGAACATTTTTACCGGAAACAGCTCCTAGTATAAGAACTTCAGAGGTTAATCCCGCAACTTTTTTTGATGGTAAGTTACATACTGCAACAACTTGTCTTCCTATTAATTCTTTTAATGAATAATTAGTAATTTGAGCTGATGTGTATTTGAGTCCTACTTTTGTACCAAAATCAATTTTTAAAATATATGCAGGTTTTTTTGCTTTAACATTCTTGGAGGCTTCTAAAATTGTTCCTAAAACAAGGTTTAATTTAGAAAAATCATTAATAGAAATCTCTTCATTATTTGATGAGTGCATAGATTTATTTATTACTTAATTTAATTAAATTTTTCATTTTGGAAATGTTTTGAACCATCTTAGATTTTAACATTCCACCTGAATCAATAATAATATTACGATACATGACGTCCCCATCTACAACACCAGTTGGTTTTAAATGTAGATTTTCAGCTTGAATATCTGCATTCATTTCACCCTCAACTATAATGTTTTCAGCAGATACATAACCAATAAATATACCTGATTTCTTAATATATAAGTTTTTAACATATAACGATCCCTCAAAACTTCCACAAAGTTCTAAATCTCCAGATCCAGAATATTCACCTTTAAAGAACGAGTCTTCCGTAATTCTAATTGTTTGTTTCAATTTTTTTCCAACTAACTAAGCAATTTAATCATGCAAAGTTTTTAATATTAAATCAATCACAAATTAACGTTCTTACTCGTTACCAATACATTTTAAGGTTAAGTCATTAGTATATATTTCATTATAGCTTTCTTTAATAGATCTTAAAATAGAATTGAATGCCAAAGATTTATCTTTAATAATAAATATATGATTAAGAATTGGATCATTATCTTTAGAGCCTTTACTAATTGCCATCAACATTTTTTCAGAATTTTCCACAATTTTATATTCCGAGGGCTCACCCTTTTCATCCTCATATTTTAATAGTTGATCCTCTATAAACATTTTTGAAAAACGACCATATTTTTTGTCAATACACGAAAATTCCAATGCATGAGAATTGAAAGAATAAAAAAAACAAAAAATTATTAAATATATGAATTTCATTAAAGTTCCCTATTTAAACCCATAAAACACTAAGTAATTTAAAATATTATTAAAATAATCTAATATACCTTAAAAATAACTTTAATAAATTATAAAATGAAAAAGCAAACTACTCTATTATTTATCTTTTGGGCTCTAGCTTTTATTGTTGTCGCTTGGTTATTTCCTTTCATGGCCAGAGAAAATAACTTTTTAAATGATTTTTTATCATATTGTATAACATTTATAAAATGACAAGGATTTTATAAGAGAGTAAAAGAATAAATAAACTCATTTTAGACTAAATTTCATGACTCCCACAAATAAAAAAATAATTCTAATATCTATAATTATAACTTCTTTTGTAATTATTTTAATTGCAACGTTTATGTTTGCAGAGCACCTATCTCGTCAGAATAATCCTAAGAATATATCAGACGTCATTAAAAATATAAATTTGATTGATCAAAATGGAAATCAATTTAATAAAGAAAGTCTTAACGAAAAACCATCTTTACTTTTTTTTGGATTCACACACTGTCCTGAAATTTGTCCAACAACACTAACTCAATTATCATCAGTTACAGAAAGTCTTAAACCTCCTATTAATTTAACAAATATAATTTTCGTAACATTAGACCCTAAACGCGATAACCAAGATCACTTAAAAGATTACATTCAATATTTCAATAAAAATGTAATTGCTATCACAGGTAAAATTAATGAAATTAAAAGTTTGGCTGATAATTGGAATGTATTTTTTGAAACTATTGGTTCATCGAAAGATAATTATAATCTAAACCATACAGCTACTGTCTTTATGCTTGATAGGAAGGGTGTTTTTAGAGGAACTATTGCTTGGGGCGAGAATGAGGAAACCATAATAAAAAAGATAATTAATTTAAATAAATATTAATCAAAAACATATCCAAATTTTTTTAAGTTCTCTTTAGTTCTTTCAGAAGAAAGAAACTTTAAAAAAAGTATTGCATTATTTTTTTGCTCTCCATTTTTCAGTAAAATAGCGTCTTGTTTTATAGGAGAATATAAATTTTTTGGTATTTCCCATATTTTTCCCTTTTTATTATTACTTAAAAAATCTGCTTTAGAAATAAAACCTATATCTAGATTACCAAAGTAGTTCATTAGAAAAACTTGATTAACACTCTTATTGAAAACCAATTTTGAAGACATTTTTTTAAAAATATTTAATGATTTTAAAACTTCTTTGGCAGCTCTTCCATATGGAACATATCCTGGTTTTCCAATTCCAATATAATTAATTTTATTTGAAGTTAAAAATTGGGGAAAACTTTGGCTAAAAAGAAACTGTTTTGTGCTATACAAAACCAATTGTCCAGTAGCATATGTAAACCGTGTACCTAATATTGCTTTTGATGTTTTTTCAAGTTTTTGTGGTAAATCTTGATCGGCTGATAGGAAAATGTCTAGTGGAGCTCCTTTTATGATCTGTGAATACAAACTTCCACTAGAGCCGCTTGAGATAAATATTTGACCATCATTTATGCTTTCAAATTTCTTTTTTAATAATTTTATTGGTGTCAAAAAATTAGAAGCTACACCAATATAAACATCTTCTGCAAATAGACGCTTAATAGGAATAGAGTTTAAAAGTATTAGTAATAAATATAATAATATGAAATTAATTTTTAATTTACTTCTTGTTAAAAACATAACAAATTAACTAAAAAAATTACTTAAATAATCAACTATAAAAATTATAATTGTTATTAATATTATAAAAATAAATAAAATAGTCTGAAGATAATCACTAATTAAAACAACCATAAATTGTTTTGTTTCTTTAATTCCAAAGAAGATCAAGGATAAAATTAAAGATATAGGAAAAGTTAAAAAAAATAGGGTAGAAAAAATCCAGAATTTAATAAAACCCATTTCTTTAAATCTGTTTTTTTCTTCAACTAAATTTATTTTACTACTCCAAAAAAATTTAAACCTAGTCCTAAATTCAATATATTGTTCAATTTATGTATAACTTATCTGATATTGAAACAAGACCAGTTTTTACAACTCTTGCATATACACCTAAATCTAAATGCCCATAATGGGTATTAATTTCATTTGGTATATTAATGTCTCTAATAGCATTTACGGGGTTTACATTGGTGGCTGCACACCTCTGTGTTTTTTTGAAAATTTCTAGAACACATTCCCCAACAGAAACTTTTTTACCAATCCAATTAAATTCTTCCCAGGGGTTTCCTTGATCTATTAAAAGATTTGCTCGAAACCTAGAAGGATTAATTTTTTTACCTATTTTTTTTTCTAATTCATTTATTGTATTTAGGTTGATTATGGATACTGCCTTATCTGGAATATCTGAAAATGAGTGAATTAAATTATTATTCTTTTCAACCTTTATTCCTTTTACTAACTTTGGTTTATTATCAATTCCTAAATTTAAATAATTTTGAAAAAAAGTTTCAACTTTTTTTATGTTTTCTTCTTTAAGAAGAATTTCATTTATGATAACTTTATTATCAAGATTTATAGTCAATTCTCTAGTTTTTGGATCAAATTTAGTCTCTAATTTAGCTAATTTTTCTTCTTTTACTAATGCTAAAAAATTTGTTTTTCTTAAATAAAGTGGATTATTTTCTTCGTATGTAACATACGACCTAGCAAAAGCAAACTCGCGATCTCCAGGCAGAACTTGATTTTTTTCTAGTATAATATTTTCAACATTTTCACCTGAAAGTCCTTTTATAGGATATCGAACGATACTTTTTATTTTGTTCATAAACACGACCATCTATCTATCAAATATTACAATTTCATATTTAAATACAACTATATAAAAAGTTTTAATATAAATTTAAAGATGAAACTAAGAGTAACAGACTGGATTTTTTCTAGTTCAATATCAAGACGCGGTTTCAAATAAAACTTCCGGATTAGACATGGTTTTAATTTCAAGAACGTTACCATTTGGGTCTTCTACAAAAAATGTCTCTTGCTCAAATTTAGAACCAATAAATCTTCTGTATGGATTGTCAAAGTAATCAATATTGCTGGCTTCTATTCTTCTTTTTACTTCTTCAAAGTCTTTTGCTTCGAGGTGCACTCCAAAGTGGGGTACACAAACATCACCCATATCAACGTCGTGTCTTTCTCGAACTTGTTTTGTTTTTGTCTCATGAAGAGTAAGTTCATTTCCCCAAAAATTTATGTCTATCCAGCGACCTTCTTCTTGATTACCTGTTTTACATCCTAAAATGTCTCGATAAAAACCTAGAGCCTTACTAATATTACCTGCCGGTATTGCTAAATGAAAACAATTAGTCATAACTTTCTCACATTAATTAAAGATTATATTATAAAGATATATGATATAATTATATCTTAAAAAATCAACTAATTAAGGATAGTTTATTGTTGCGGTGCTTCAGTTACTGTGAAAAATCCAGAAAAAGGCCCACTTCCACCACCTCCATCAGCAGTATTACTTGGAGCCGTACTTGAAAATAATTGTGCACCATAACCAGTGACGTTAAATGTAAATTTAAATCCTATTGTCGATGGGGTAATAACAACAGGTGTTGTCAGATTCATCACACCAACTAATCTGTCAACATTTGAACAAACGTTAGAAGCGGTATCACTGGCTCCATCTCTTTTGTCTAAAGTTGAATTTTGCATTAAATATCCATCAAGAGTACCAACTGACACAACAGCACCAATATATTCACCGTCACAAACATTAGTTTGGCCAAACTGATTCAATGTAGATGTACATTCTTCAGCGGGTCCAGTTGTGTCAACTGTGCCACAAGATCCAGATCCACCGTCATTATTTATGTAAAATGTTGTGTTATCTGCTTTAGTAAACTGACCTTTAATACTAAAATCATTGCTTAGAATAATATATGGAAATTGGTATGTTCCAATTGCAGGTGAAGTAGAAGTTCCTACAAGATTGACATCACCTAAAGCAAAATCATGTTCTGAACCATTTGTTTGGTCAGTTGCTGTAAAAACAGTTGTACATGTAGACCTATCTAAAGATGCGCCTGCCATAGGATTAACTGTACAAAGACCCATTTCAAAAACACTTGATTTATAAAGTTGTGGTGTAAAACGACAGGCAGTATTTGAACCAGCAAAAACATTTGCGCCTGTACTGCATTCTCCACTGTCCTCAGCCGAAACTGCTAAGACTTTATAAGAAAAAAATGAGATCGATATAATTGATAAACAAATTATTTTAAGTAAATTAATCATATTAAACTCCCCCAGCCGAGGCTATAAAGCCTGTTTGAATTACGATCTGGTTTTTACGTCTTACTTTATCAAGCATCTTTTTTTTCATTGATGTGTTATTAAATGCTTGATCAGCAATTAAATCTTGGACGATTGCGTCTTTCTCTGTTGGACCTCCCCCTAAACCAAACTTGTAGGTTAGATTAACAAAATCAACATCTGTCCCAGTATCAAAATCTTTTGTCCCTGCTTCCAACGTTATATTAGGAGCAATCGGTGTATTAATTTGTAAACTATACGTATTACCCTTTGTATCTGCAGTCTGATATCCTTCCCACTTCCAGTTTTTTACAAAAATTTTGGCTGACGGTATATATGGCACTTGTCCACCAACCTCTATTTCATATCCATCTAAAGCTCTTTCAGTATTACCATCTCTACCAGTTTTAGCACCACTTGTAGCAAAATATTTATTAGCATTGACTTCAAAAGCTGAACTTCTTAGTTCTGCCCCAATACTCATCCTTGAATGTTCGTAAGTGCTTTCATAATCGTGGAAAGCATTTACACCATAAATCCATTTTTCATCGTCAGTAAGTTGTCTATATCCTATACCTAAATTAATAGTATTTCGGTTATTTTGTCTAATAACGGAGCCTTGAAAAAAAGTTAAGTCACCCTTATCTAGGTTTTCAGATATGGGATTAATCGTCAGTAAAGTAAAATTTGGGTCAGCAGCGGTCCTGCCCTCAATAGTTAACTCGGTATTTTCAAATAAAGAATTAAAGCCATCTTCAAATGCCTGGATAGTTTTATTAATAACCGTATCTTTTAATTTGTCAGATGCGTTACCAGCAGCACTAACTTCTAAAAAAGTTAATGGCATTGCTAATACAGAAGCTATTAAAATATTTTTAATTTTCATATTTATCCCGAAACAACCTATTCAAATATTAGAATAAAACACAAATTTTGTCAAAATCCTAAAGGGACTTGAGTAGTTTTTTTAATAGTTTCTTTGATTTGCCATAAACCTTAATTTTCATAATTTTATCTAGATTATTTTTATCTTTACCAACTACAACAAGACCAATCATTCCCATTGCTTTGTGAGGAGTACATTGATACAAATATATTCCTGGATGTTTGAATTTATATTTAGCGTCTTTACTGATTTTAGATTTATATTTAGAGGCACCTTTAGGCATACCTATGAATTCAACATTGTGACCTTTATCAACTGATTTCCATGTAATTTCATCATTAACTTTAATCGAAAGAACTTTTTCAGAATAAACCATTCTCTCTTTTCCAAGCTTGTTTAGCATTTTTACAGTGTAATTTTCTGCTATTGCATGAGTTGAAAACAATGAAATTATTATTGTCAGTGCTATTGATATTGATTTTATTATAAACATTTTCTTTCCTTGAAATTACATCTTTATATATAATAATATTTTTATAAATTTAAACCATAATATTAAAATAAATAATTCGAGTTATGTTCAGACTTAATTTAAATCCACAGGTATCACATGAAAGAATTTATAAATATGTCCAAAAATGTAGTAGAAATAATTGTTTTTTATCTAATGGATTATTTAAATGATCTAAAAATCCATTTCAGAAAGCAGAATTGCTATTTGAGCTCCATGCATATCTCTATCAAAAATATGACCTTGAGTTATATTTCTTGGAAAAGAAAACTTAATAACATTTAATTTGTCTATTTCAAATCTTTTCAAATCCTTAATATTTATCATTAATAAATTTGCTATTTTTGAATTATTCAAATTAAGACATACATCCTCATAAACTTCTTGACTTCCACAAAAAATATCAACCGTAATCCAAAATGGGCCTGCATTTTTGGATCTAATTTTCTTAACTTTTTTTCCAAGAATTGACAATTACACCTCTGATACTTTTATGTGAAATGCATCCATTGGATTATTTAATTCTAAAAGGTGATTTAAAGAAAATTCATAAACACAGCCTCTATCTGAATGAACAGGAGAATATGGAAAAGCAAAAGTAGGAAGTTCCTCATTAGTAGTTAGAGGAAAATGTAGCAAAAATGGGTTTATTAATTTTGCAATTTCAGTGGATATTTTATTTCTTTTTGATGTGACAATACATAAAACTCCTACCTCAACAGGAATTCTTTCACTTTTTTCTAAATCACCTAAAGTTGAATTTATTCCAATGTGCCTAAAATCGAGAGAATAGTCAGAAGTATTTAACTTCATTCTAAGCTTGATTTCTTTTTTTAAGAAACTTGAAAGTTTTTCAGTCCAATTAATAGCGTTTTTAACGTAAAAATTTTCTCTTAGTATCACTAGTAATGAGGTCTGATAACCATAAACTCGTGCTCCTTCTAACTTAACATTATATTTTTTTGATGTATGCCAGTTAGCTCCCTGTACTCTGACCTTTCTATTATTGATGGAGCTATATAATGCATTAGTTACATCCAGATATCCTCCTGGCTCTAATAAAATATAAGGATCAGCATTTTCGTAAAGCATGTGAGCAGCTACAGTATCTGGAGTACAAAAAGCATTTTCAGACATTGCTTCAACCGTAAAGCCAATCTGATCAAATTCGACCAATACCACTCCTGATGTTGGATTGCTAGAACATAGAGCTCCACATTCAGCAATTTTTGCGCCATGCCAGGATGCTCCTGGGTCTGAACCGTTCATTAAGGGCAATGCGGATATAATAGCAGTATCAGTAGTTCGACCTGCTAAAATTATATCTGCACCTGTTTTTAAACATTCTTGAATTTGTTCTGCACCAGCAAGTGCAACGATATGTGTCATCTCATCTAATAAACTAACATTTAAATTCGGGGCAGGATTAAGAGATGTTATTCTACTATTTTTATAATTTATCTTAATATAATCTCTTTTTTGTTCACAGTATAATTTAGCAATTTTAAGATTTTGATTAAGCTCTTTTGCTAACTCAATAGTAATCTCCTCCATCCAGTCAACCATGCTATCAGTTCCACAAGTTCCACAACTTCCAATAATTAGAGGAATTTTGGCCTTATTTCTAGCCTTCATAAGACTTTTCCATTCTGATCTTACTGCATCTCGTGAATATTTAGAAGTCCCGGAGCCGAGAGAAAATGGGCCGCTATCAGTTGAACCACCATCAATAGCAATTATGTCAGGTTTATTTTTTATACCAATATTTAAAGCTTTCAAATCAAAGCCTAATCCAAGAACACCCGAGGGAACTAAAACTTTTGTGGATTTCATTTTTTCCAACTTATCTACTATATTTAATTAAATTAAAATATTTTAATAGAGATTTCTCGAGGAAAATATTTTTTTTATTCAATACAATAAATCCAATTTTTGTTAGTTAAAACTTCTCCTATAAATAAGAATGGTCTTTTTCCTATCTTTTGGGAATATTTAATTAGATCAATTGTTTTATTTGATTTTAAAATCAACTCTGTGTTTTTAAAATTTCCTTTAGAACCAATTATTACAACAAATTCTAAGGAAATGTCTGCAAGCCCCTTTTTACGTTGAGTAGGTATTAAAATTTTGTCATAGTTAAATCCCCAAGATTTCAAGCAAGTTACAGCAATGTCAATATTTTTTGCTTTAACTTTAATTAGGCATTGTTGAAAAATATTTTTATCTGCATTTTCTAAACTTCTTATTGGATAATTATTATTAATATCTTCATTAGAATCACATTGTTTCCACTTACTTAATTGGTCGTTTGATGGAACAACAATAATTGTATTAAAAAATAACTTGGATTTAACTAAAACCTCTAACTTTATTTCTGAACTAATCTTTTGTTCATATAATTTTTCTACCTTAGTATTTTCTTTTTTATTAATTCTGTCTTTATGTAATTTTACAAATTTAATAATATCTTTTCTTTGTGAAGAAGAGGTTATATTTTTATTTTCGAATAGTTTAAAAAAGTTTTTGCTACCTTTTTCTTCTCCATAATATTTCTGATATTGGTTGTCTAAAGCACTTAATTGATATAAAGAATCAAAAGATGTAGGAGCAAATTGTTTTACACTAATTAAGCTGTTACTCGAACCAATTGAAAACCATTTGGAAAGTGTACCTTTAGACATTCCAAGTTTACTTGCTAATTCTGTTTGCCTATTTTCTAATTGATTGACTGCATTGGTGATTGCCTCTGCCATTTCAAATATACTAATTTTAACTTTACTCTTGGCTAAACTAATTTTTGTTACATGATCATCTAGTGACATTTTATTTGAAATTTGTACGCTCATTTTTTTACTTCAATTTATTAGTTTATGTCGAAGTGATGGTTGTTACTAAAATTTCTTACCACCATCTTTGAGTCGATTTGTAATTTGGTGGTCAACTCTCACTTTGTTATATTCTAATTTTTCGTAAATAGTTTCACCTAATTTGAAACCTTTAGATTCAGCCAAATCAAAAATTCTAATAATAGCATCCGCTAATTCAACTTCCATCATAGACTTATGTTTTAAGTGGTTATCCATTAAACCTTTTCTTGCACCTTCCATTGCTTCACTGATCTCAGAATGAATTAAACATAACAACTCCCCTACATTTCTGTCTTTTTTAATACCTCTAGCATCATGCCACCATCCACCTTTAACAGCTGCTTCGTGACAATCTTTTGCACACCCGTTTATTCCTGCAATATTTTTATCCATAACTTTCTCCCACGAGTTTTAAATATTCATTAAATTAGACATGGATAAATAACTTGCCATACCTATAGATATAGTCGCAAGAATATTGTTTGTGATTAATGCCACAATTATAGAAATTAAACCTGCATATAATTTATAATTTTCAATAAAAAAGAGAGAATTATTTTCAACAATTGATAAGTCATTAACAATAATTGGAGTTAACACCGCTAAGGGGATGTATTTAAATGAATTTTTAGTAGAAGGTGATAACTCCCCAGAAATTATTCCTGATATTGGAATAAATCTTATTAAAAAAGTAATTACGCCACATATTATGATTCCATACCATATCATTTTTTTTTATCCCATTTAGAAGAAGTTAAACCAATCACAACCCCAATCATTCCTGAGATAACAATCCAAAAATTAATGTCTAAACTTTTTAAAATTAAACCTGAAAAAGCTGACGCAATAACCACAAAAAAAGCGGAAATTGATTTAATCATTGGCACTATTACAGCAATAAAAGTAAGGGGAATAATAAATTGTAAATCTAAAAATTGTGGTAAGTCACCACCTAACAAAACACCAATCAAAGTAGAGATTTGCCAAGACAAAAATAATGTTATTCCCGTGCCTAGAAGGTGAAAATGAAGAAAAGAGGTACTAGGCTCATTTATAAACCTTCTAATTGATACTGCGTAAGCTTCATCAGTTAATAAATAAGATAATAGAATGCGCCATTTTAGCGATAAATTTTTCAAATACTCCATCATTGAAATACTATATAAGAAATGTCTTGAATTAATTGCACTAACTGTTGTTACAATAACCCCAAGCGGAGTAGCACTTGATATTAATTGAACAAATGCTATTTGACTTGCTCCACCAAATATAATTGAAGACATTAGAAAAGCCTGTGTGGGCGTTAAACCACTTTCAATAGCCATTATTCCATAAATAATCCCAAAAGGGAAAACGCCTAGTTGTAAAGGTAACTCTTCAAGTACACCTTGTTTGAAAACTTCTATTTTATTCATTATACACTTACTATATTTAATTAAACTATGTTTATATATTATTCTGCATTTTTAAAACTATATTTATTAATAAATACCTCCATATTATTAGGATATTAATTTGTTAAAATCTGAAAGAGCAAAATTTATAATGGATTTTTTGGAGCATACTTATCCAGAGACGCCCGTTCCTCTTACAAACAAAAATGTTTTTGAGTTATTAGTTGCGGTATTACTCAGCGCTCAATGCACAGATGAGAGGGTTAATAAAGTAACTCCATTCTTATTTAAAATGGCTAACAATCCCTTTGACATGGAAAAAGTTCCTATAGACAAAATTTACAATATTATAAAACCATGTGGATTGGCACCTCAAAAATCTAAAGCCATTTCAAATCTATCAAAAATTCTTGTTAACAAATTTAATGGTGCCGTTCCCAATGATATTAGTGAATTGGAAAAATTACCAGGTGTAGGTCATAAGACAGCAAGTGTTGTTGTTTCACAAGGGTTTGGTATTCCAGCTTTCCCAGTAGATACTCATATACATAGACTTGCTCAAAGATGGGGTTTAACTAATGGGAAAAATGTAAAAACTACTGAAAAAGATTTAAAAAAACTTTTTCCACCAGAAAAATGGAATAAATTACATCTACAAATTATATTTTATGGAAGAGAATTTTGTTCAGCTTGGGGATGCAATGGAACAGTCTGTAAAATTTGTAAAACATGTTATCCAAAAAGAACAAAGCCAATAATAACAAAAAAAGCTTGAAGCAAATATTATAAAAGCTCCAATTGATTATCTATTTTTTTCTGATTTTTTTTAACTCTTTTACTACCTAACTTATTTAAAACTATATTAGACCCATGTCTGTAACCATCTTTACTTAAAATTCTTGCCAATTTTAATTTTGCTTGTTTGATAGCATCTTTATGATCAACAACTGGCTTAGGATAATGTTTACCAATTAAACAATTTAATTTTTTTTGAGTATATAAATCCATTTTCCAAGGCTCATGTATCCAAGTATCTGGAACGTTAGCAAGTTCAGGGACCCATTTTTTTATGAATTTTCCTCTAGGATCGTGGTCCATTGATTGTTTTATCGGGCTGTAAATTCTTAAAGTATTGATCCCAGTCACCCCAGACTGCATTTGTAATTGGCTATAATGAATACCAGGTTCATAATCTGTAAATGTCTGAGCTAAATGGTATCCAGTTTTTCTCCAATCAAGCCAAAGGTCATAACTTGCAAAACTTACAAGCATAGCCCTCATTCTAAAAGTTATCCACCCATTATAATTTAGACTTCTCATACAAGCATCAATAAATGGATAACCTGTAAAACCTTTTTTCCATGCATTATAAAAATGTATATCAAAATTATTTTCTCTGATACCTTCATAATATGGGTGCATACATTTAAATTCTATTGATGGTTGGGTTTCTAGTTTTTGTATGAAATGGCATCTCCAAGACAAACGCGAAATAACTGCAGTCAAATTTTTATTCCAAATTTTCTTTTCACTTTCTAATAAAGATTCTTTTTTTGTTTTAATTAGTTTCAATATTTCTTTTGAGGAAATAGTTCCCCAAGTCAAATGAGGTGAAAGACGGGTGCAAGTTTGTTCAGTAATACCTGGTTTAGAAATGTTATATGTATAATTTTTACCCCTAACAGCTAAAAAACTATCCAATATTTTTATTGCTTCGCTTCGCCCTCCTTTTTGAACAATTCCTGAATGATTATTTTTAAAAATAGGATCATTCTTAAAGGGTATTTTCCCTGCTTCTATTTTTATAATAGGAGTTAGATTAGTAGGAGTTGAAATCACCACTTCTTTCATTCTTAAATTTCTTATTTTTGACCAACCTGTTCGATTTTTCAAGCATCTTACAATACCGTTTGAAGGAAATTCATTTAATAATATATTGTTTTTATGACACCAATTTTGTATTTCATTGTCTCTGTCATAAGTCCACTTATTACCTGTTTCTTCGTGGGATAAAATTGATTGGATATTATATTGAAGTGATAAATCTTCAAATACATCTTTAACAGAACCAATCCTAACAATCAAAGTTTGGCCTAAGTTCTTTAAATCCTTTCTCAATTCTTTAAGACTATCATGAATAAAGCTCCAATGTCTTGTACTTGAAAATGTTTGTTTCCAGTAATCTGTTTCAACTATATATATGGGTAATGTTGGAATTGAATTGAGAGAAGCTTCAAATAAAGGTCGATGGTCAGTTATTCTTAAATCTCTCTTAAACCATACAATCTGAATGTTATTTTTTAGCATGTTTAGCTTTTCGACCGTAAACTCTTTCTCTCCAAACCTTAAAGCTTGTTTTTTTTAAATTAGAACGCATTATTTTAATAACATCTTTTTCTGGGATACCTGTCTGAGCTTTTATTGAATCAAAGCTTGTCTTATCGCACCAAGCCATCTCTATTACACTATCGACGTTGTAATTTTGCTTAATTATTTTCAATTTTTCTTACCTTAAATTTTTTACATTTTTCACTGCAATATTTCACTTCATTCCAAACTTTCTCCCATTTTTTTCTCCACTTAAATGGTCTTTCACAAATAATACATATTTTTGAAGGAAGGTTTTGCTTTTTAATCATTATCTAATTTTATTCACTTTTATTAATATCTGAAGTTTTAGTTAAAACTGCAGTATGTAGTCCTGAGGCTGCTATCTTTCCAGAAGGTGATATCAGCCTACCCTCAACTGACACTATTTGCCTACCTATTTTGATTATTTTAGCTGTTCCTATAACTTTTCCTAATAATAAAGGTCTGTGGAAAGAAATATGTATATCAGTTGAACTGGGTAAATATTTATCTTTGGTAAATATGTTAACACTTATTGATGTAATTTCATCTATTGCGCTAGCTATCATACCGCCTTGAACAGTCTTAAATGGATTTAAACATTCTTTAGAAAACTCTAGTTCATATTTATATATCTCACTTGCTAAACCTAAAAACTTTGTTTTTAAAAAATGATGTGTACCTCCAGAATGAGCCCGTTTCATGGATTTCTCTAGGTTTTCGTCAGTCATTTATTATTCCTTTTTTATAGAATTTATATAAGAAATGATTATTTTAATAAAAGTATGTATCCTAATTTTATATATCAAAAGGAGTTTTTATGCCTAAAGGTTATTTTTTAAGTGCACATCGTTCACCAGCAAACCCTAAAAAAAGACAAGCTTACTTAGAGCTGGCAGGTCCTGCAATGATTAAAGCTGGAGGTAAAATGCTGGCTAGTACCAGCACAGTAGATGCTCATGAAAACGGAGTTGTAGAGCAAACAGTTTTGGTTGAGTTTGAAAGTCTTGAAAAAGCAAAAGCTGCTTATAGAAGTGATGATTATCAAGTTGCTTTAAAAGCGCTTGATGGAGGGGCTGACAGAGATATAAGAATTTTTGAGGGTAAATAAGATTATAATTGACCTAGTGATTATTTTTGGTTTGACATTCTATCATAGGTTTTAAATAAAGACTGGTTTCCATTTTTACCTTCGTTATGTGCTCTCGCTTCGAGGAATAATGCTAGTACTAAAGACAACCCTGGAAGTGGTACTCCACTCTCAAATGCAGCTTCACTAGCCAATTTTAAATCTTTTAGCTGTAAATCTATTCTGAAACCAGCATGTTCATTTTTATTTATGACATCATTACCTAAATTTTCTAGTATCCAAGAATTTGCAGAACCTCCAATTAAAGTTTCCTTTAAAAGTTTCAAATCACCTCCCTTTGATTTGCACAAAGCGAATGCTTCACACATTGCCTGTATATGTGAACCAACCATTATTTGATTGCACATTTTAAAAACTTGTCCCATTCCGAGTTTTCCAGCATATATTATATTTTCACCTAAAGAATTGAGAATATCTAAGGATTTTTTGTAAGTATCTTTTTTTCCTCCTACCATAATTGATAAATCAGCATTTAATGCTCCTTTTACTCCTCCACTAACAGGAGCGTCTAGAAACTCTATTTGCTGTTTTTGTAAAACTTTACCAATTTCAATTGCAGATGAAGAAGAAATTGTGCTCATGTCAATTACAATTGTTCCGGGTTTTAAATACGAAATGATACCAGAATCAGTATTAAATACACTCTCAACATTTTGAGTGTCTGGTAAAATTGAAATTATGAACTTATTATTAGCAACAGCTCTTAAATTATTTACTGTTTTTATATTATCTTTATCTAATCTTTTAGTGATTTTAGGATTTATGTCGTATACTTTTAAGTGGAAACCCTTTTTGATAAGGTTTTTTATCATTGGTAAACCCATGTTTCCAGCACCAATAAAGCCAATTGTCGGTTTTAAATTTTTCACTTTCATGTTTCTTCCAAAATTTTAAAACTTTAGATTACGTTAGCCTTTTAGATAAAAAATTTAAAGTAAAACCTTAGCTTAAAACATTTAATGAATTCATCAAAATTTTATGCTTAATACGTTAATTAATTATATTTGTAATATCTTCCTAAAAATGTACCATTATGATATTAGGGGGATACAATATGAAAGAGACTAAACAGTCTTTGTCAGAATTATGGGCTTTGCTAAGAAATAAAGAAGAACAATTCGGGCTTAACCATCTATCATTGACAGAACGTGATATACTTCAAGCTATTATACATATTCAAGGGCAAGATGATAATATTAGTTTAGATGATATTCTTAAAAAGTGTCCTCACCCTAGAGCAACATTTTTTCGATGTCTTAAAAAACTTCGTGCTAACAAAATTGTTAAAGTTAGCAAAGACACTAAAGATGCAAGAAGATCATTTATCAAAGTATATCCAAAATTTACAAATTAGTATTGATTTAAGTTCAATGTTTTATAACTAAATTTAAAATCAATGTTGTAAAAATATCACACTTGGTGATAAAAGTATCAAAATGATATTTATTTTACTTTTAAAATATAATTATTTAGAGTATCAAAATGATACCAATCGTTTTTGCGTATCCCCGTAATTGTATTGGAGGTGTCTCATCTAACCAATGAGACACCGTTTTTTTAACAATAAAACAATCTTTTGAGGAGATTTTTATGAGAAAATTACTTTTAGGTACTACTGCTCTAGCAGCTGCAGCTACACTTTCAGCTAATGCAGCACTAGCAGATGTTTCCATTTCTGGTTATTATGAATGGAGATATGAGTCAAGAAGTTCATTAGTTACAGCATCTGATGGAACAAAATTTGACAATGATTCTGAAGTTACAATAAAATTTACAAACAAAACTGATAGTGGTCTTGATATTTCCATGAAAATGGAATTAGAGACAGATGCAGGCAATTCAGCTGTTCAAGAAAATGCACTCTATATTTCAGGCGCTTTTGGTAAATTTATCTTAGGTGGTGATGATGGTGTAAATGACATTTTACCTCCTGCACCCAACGATTTAATTTCAGAAGAAATGTTCTACACAAGTGGAGCGGGTGTCGCTAATACTGATCATTTTTTAGGTATTAAAAATGGTGATATGTCTAATTTAGCTGCAAATGACAATAAAATAACGTATATGCTACCTGCAATGGGCGGTTTAAGTGCTGGCGTGTCTCATACAAATAAAAGCGCAGCTGGAAATGCAGATACCACAGAATTTGGTGCTGCATACTCAATGGACGCAGGTGGAGCCGCTATTACTTTAGGTGGAGTTACTGGTACAACTGAGGCCACAACTCAGGACGTCGACTCACAGCAAATTGGTGTTAAAATCAGCTCGGGCAACGCTACTGTAATACTTGCTCAGTCTGAGTATGAAGCTAGTGGTGATGACGAGCAAGGTACATCTGCTGGAATTAGTTTTAAAGTATCTGATGCTATGACTATCGGTGCATTTACTTCTGAAGTTGAAGACGATTTGTCATCTGAAGAATATAAAAATACCGGTGCCGAGATCCAATATACAATTGCTTCTGGACTAAAGGCTATTATTAACGTTGAAGATTATGACTATAAAAAAGGAAGTTCTTCAGGTACTACAGACAATGGTACAGCTTCAAAGTTAACAATTAAAGCAACATTCTAATTACTTTGATATTATATTTATGAAAAAGGCGACTTATGTCGCCTTTTTTTATTTTTAAGTATTATATATTAAATAATTTTGTTAGTTTGAGTTATGTCTAAAATTAAAAATTCTTCAGAAGAAATCTATAATCATCTTTTACTAGAATACAGAAAGTGTGTGATGAAAATTGAAATGGAAATTTTTAAAGCCAGACAAACAAGAATGTTAAATAAAATACAAAGATATTTCAATTCAACACCTTTACGAAATGCTTTTGCACGTTGGATGGTAAACGCATTTTATGAAAATCAATTTTACTCAATTACATATTTAGTAAAAGAGATGCACACAAATAGGCAGACTATTTCTAATATGATAAATGAATGTGAAAAAGAAGGTTTCATAATTGTTGAACGTAAAGGCAAAACTGTTTCTTGCCAAGCAAGTCAAACATTAATGCAGAAAATGAATGACTATTGTAAGTGGAGAAAAGAAATTACTGAGTTAACTGTAGGCAAAGCTTATAATAATTTAGTTCAATTTGAAAAATGGATGTCTAAAGAATTTAACATGTAAATTTAATATGCATATTTATATTCTTGATTGTCGTTATTATTTATTTATGGATATTAATAATATATTCGACAAATTTGTTTCAAATCTTATAGTTTATGTTTCATATACTTTAATGATTTTTACTTGGCATTATCTTTTTTATAATTCTGGAAATCAAACAGACTTCTTATTATTTTACTTTCCTTATGGAATAATTATTTTGGCGTTTTTATTTTTTGGGAATAGAATTATTATTGGATTGTTGTTTTCTTATATTAGCTTATTCTTTGTGCTCAAAAATTATAGTTTATATTTAACATTTAATAATTTCTTTGTAATGTCAGCATCCCAGTTATTCAGTGTACCATTAACATTATTTGTTCTTCAAAAATTTAATATCACTGTAGGAGTTGGTGAAAAATACATGTTAGATAAAACAAATATTTACCATGTATTATTAATTGCATTTTTATCGACAATTTTTCTTGGAATACTAATGGCATTTACATCTATATTGTACGAAAATCAAGATGGTTTTTTAAAATTTATTATTGGGCATTTTTTGGGTGGAGCTGTTTTAATAGTCTCATTGAAATTATTAGTAAATTTACCAACCATTTTTATAAATTTCATTAAATCAAGTTAAATTTCAGGGCCAAGTCGAGGTTTCCAAAAAGGTCTAAAGAGTTCTATCTTTGGACATCGGTTCATCACTACTTTTAAACCTGCTTCTTCCGCCAAACGAGCTGCATCATAATTTATCACACCAATTTGTCCCCATAAGACTTTTGCACCTATAGCTATCGCTTCTTCCGCTATACGATAAAGGTCCTCAGGCTTTCTAAACACTTCAACCATGTCCACTGGCCGATCAATTTGGTCTAAACTTGAATAAACCTTTAACCCCCTAATTTCTTTTAGTTTTGGACGAGGATTTACAGGTATCATGTCATATCCAGTTTCATGTAAAACTCTAAGAACACCATAGCTAAATTTGGTCTTATCTGGGCTAGCACCAACCATTGCTATAGTCTTAACAGAACTTAGAATATCTTGAAGATAGTCGTCACTATAGGGCTCATTGTGATTGACTAATGTCATTAATTATTATCCTTTAAAGTTGCAATGTTGGATTTTAGTTCGTGAGGATCCAAGGGATCAATAAATGGGTTGCGATAAAGTTTATCATGACTTTCCACGCCTATATCAAATGTGCAGTCAGTTTTTGCTCGTGCAACACATAATATTACGTAACCATTGTTGATTTGTCTGTTATTAAGAGCAACCTGAGATCTTTGATCAACTTCACCATTAATTAATTTTGCAGCACAAGTAATGCACCCTCCATATTGACAACCATATGGTAGATCAAGTCCCTGCGAACGTAATTCTGATAACAAAGGTTTTGTTCCTTTAACCTTAAAAATAGCATTATTACGATTTGCTATTGTAATCTTATTCATAACCAAATATCACTTGTACAATCCCCACCGGGATATCTACTTTCGTGGCATCTACTAGGGCCGTTAGGTTCTTTACCAAAGTCTAAAATGAAGTCTTTATTAATTTTCATACCACCATTCTCTACATCACAGTCAATCATAACCATAACACCACCATCAGTTCTAATTTCAGGATAGAATTGATTATCCCAAGTTGAAAAAAGGGAAGTTGTAACATACATGCGCTTACCATCTAACGATAACTGATACATTTGCGGACCACCCGCAACCTTAACACCATTCACAATGGGTGCTTTTCCCAAGAGACCCCCCATCCATATTTGGCCTGTCAACACTGGGTTATGAGGGTCTGATATATTATATTGTCTCATATCACCGTGTAGCCAATTGTTTATATAAAGATATTTATCGTCCATAGATACTAACAGAGCCGACATCACACCCGGAATTGGTATAGGCCAATCGGGATGTGGTTCATTATCAATATCTATGATTTTTTCCCATTCCCATTTTCCGTTTTTAGATTTCCAGAAATGTATCACATTGGCACTCAAAGCTGCCCCACAAAATCCATGGGTACTATTTGGATCATGCATAAATTTAACTTCTAGAGGAATAAGTCCATCTTCACCTAAATACATTGTTTCAATTGGCTTTTTCTTTTCAAAGTCCCAAATATGTAATCGTCTTCCGTACTTGAGATGCCCAACTTCTTCTAGGTCAAATCCTGGCATAAACGTATTTGGTGCTGCCCATTCAGAACTAACCATAACATTGTGACGTGGTTGATACCAAAAATCATAACTAAATGGTATATCTCCCATAGAGTTTTCCCAACGGCCAACAATCTCAAACTCTTTGTTCAGATGTAAGTAGCCACCTGGAGCCTCTCCTTTTGCATCTCCAAGGAAAGAAATAATTATTTCTGATCCAAGACAATGGACAGTGTGTGGACCAGACAAATTTGTTTTGGATTTAATTTTAGCACCGTCAACAACCTTATGTAAACTAGGGGCGTGTGGGTTATTTGCCGTATCAATAACATATATATTATTTGATCTAACGCCTGGAACTAAAAGATATTTTCTAGTCATTTTTTCGTCGCCATGACAAGAGGAACACGCATTCCATCCCATATGATGTAACTCATCACCAATTCCAGGCATTTCAAGTCTATGAATTACCTGTGAATAATTTTGACTTTCAGGATCTACATCAACTGTTGCTAGATAATCAGGTTTTTGTATACCAGTGCCTGTATAAATAGCAATGGTATATAACAATTTTTCCCGAGGTGCTCTAACTGCTTCGGAGGGACTCGAGTATCCTGGGCCGCAACATAATCCATCCATTATTAGGCTCCTTAGTCAAAATTCTATAGACTTATTTATATATTTATAAATGAGGCACCACAAGGTGAAAAAATAATTTTTAATAACATTAGAAATATAACTTAATGTGTCTTGTTAATTAAAAAAAACTAGTACAATCTTAAAACATTGACATATACACGGAGATTTAAATGAAACTTTATTTTGCACCAAATTCGAGGGCCGTTAGAATTGCATGGTTACTTGAAGAGCTTGAATTGTCTTACACCTTAGAAAAATACTCAGTTGGTGACAGGGCATTACGTACTCCCGAGTACTATAAGTTACATCCTATGGGAAGAGTGCCTGTTTTAGAAGATGGTAATGTAAAGATTTATGAATCTGGTGCGATTGTACAATATTTGTTGGCTCGACACGGTGATGGCAAATTGCAACCTCAAATTAAAGATCCTGCTTTTCCAGACTATCTTCAGTGGCTTCATTATGCCGAGGGTTCTATTATGCAACAAGTAAATACCATTGTAGTGGAAACAATTTTGCTTCCTCCAGAAAAGAAGAATGACGTAAATGTCGCTAGAGCATTAAAACTTCTCAAAATTGCACTAGTGAATGTAAATAACAGATTAGAAGATAGAGATTATTTAACAGGTGTTTTTTCTGGGGCAGATATAATGACAGGACATGCTTGTTATGCGGCGAGGAGACTTAAAGTAGATATTTCAGACTTGATTAATTTGAATCAATATATTGATAGATTACTATCAAGAACAGCATTAAAGAAAGCTATTTCATTATAAAATTAATAAAAGAATAAGGTGTGCAAAATACTATGAAGTTTAATAATAAATTAGGGTCTATTCAGCAACAATTGACTTCAACTAATATTGGTGTATTGAGAAGACAAGCATTATTAAAAGAATTAAATTTACAAAAAGGGCAAACTATTATTGACATCGGTTGTGGTGGTGGACATCTGGTTAGAGAAATATCTTTATGTATTGGCTCTGACGGAAAAGCTATTGGCGTTGATCCAAGTGAATTTCAAATTAACTCGGCTAAAAAAATGTGTAGTGATCTTACAAATGTAGAATTATTATGCTGTAACGCAAATAGTATTAATATCGATCAAGGTTCATGTGACGCAGTTACTTTCACCCAAACTCTCGAGTATATAGAAAATGTTGATGACGCTCTTTGTGAAGCAAAACGTGTTCAAAAACCTAAATCTAAGTTTGCAAATATCTCTACATTATGGAACTTTTTTGGGTTCCATGGTCCAGAAAAAAAATTAAATGATATGATACACGATAGCTATAAAGGTCAAAAGCATCCTATGCTTCCAACTCAATTAAATGGAAAACTTGAAATGCAAGGTTACACAAATATCAAAAATCAAGAAATCTCATTTTTTATTACTAACAAGGATGAAAACTCATTTCCTAAATTTCATGAAATAAACATGGTAAGTGCTGCTATTAAAAATGGTATATCAAAAGATTTAGTTCTAGATTGGCAAAGGCAGCTTGATAAAGCTGAAAAAGAAGGAAGGTTCGCATTTACAGTAACAAGTGTACTTACATCTGCTTTTTCAGTTTAATGAAAACTAATTAACTTTGGACTAATTACTTTGTGATCTTAATCAATCTCATAAAGTAAAAAACCCAAGAATCGAAATTTTTGGGTTTTTAAAATTGTTTTTATTTAAAAATTACATCAGGTTTTTGATAGTTGATACACCTCATGTGAAAGACCAAGTTCTTGTTCCATTTTTTTAAACTCATCTGAGGTCATAAATTGGCCTACCATTTCTTGATCAAAGACTTCAGTGCTAATCATGGCAGTATTTTCGTCCACCCTACCAACTAATGTATTTCTCATCATTTTGGATTGTACTTCAGCGTCTGAGTCAAATTTTTTCTTCCATTCATCGTAGGTAACATTACTAATTTTTACTATTATAAGAGTGTTCATAAACTTATACCTATATTATTAATCTGTAACGTCCATAACATTAGGCATTTCTTTTATGTCATTATGAAACATGTCTGCCATTTCACCTAAGGTATCTGTGATAGCTTCAGGAGAGTTCGCCTTCCACCAACAAAACATAACCATATCATTTTTTTCATTATTCCAGTTCATTTGGAAGTTTGCATTTTCATTTTTCATGTTCTTACGTATGTCGTCTGCCGTCATATCTTTTGTGGCCTCGAAATACTGTTCTCTCATTTCTTCTGACTTAAATGTGTGTGCTACCATGTAATCTTTCATTATCTTCGCTCCATTTATATTTTTTTGTTATAGATTAATTAATTTGATAGAAATATCTTGCTTTTATGAATTTTCATCTGCAAAACAAATAAAACATCACACATAATAAGAATATTGTCATTATCAATTTGAAACTATTTCTTAGTATGAATTTTCACAAACCTTTTTAAAACCAATATTCTTCAAGTTTATTTTTGTATAGAATTGATCTGCAATATTTGAAATGAAATTTTGGGCACTTACCCCCTTGGCTTTGCCGACAACGAACATCCGCCATCTACAACCATGAGATGTCCAGTTATATATCTTGCCCAATTAGATGATAAATAAACAACTGCCTTGCCAATATCCCAACCATCTCCTTCTACTTGGATTAGAGAAGCGTTTTGTCTTTGAGAACGATGTTTATCTGTCATGCCGGAAGTGTATACCATTGGTGTATAAACTGGTCCAGGAAGAATGCAGTTAACTCTTATTCCGTTTGCACCATGATCAACAGCCATTGCTTGACTAAGTGAGAGAACTGCACCCTTAGAGGCAGAGTAGGAGGTTAGACCTTTAGGTCTAGTAGCAGAAATGGAAGAAATATTAACAATTGATCCACCTTCACCAGTATTTATCATTGCTGGAATAGCATACTTTGACATAAGAAACATTGGTTTTAAATTAACTTTCATAATCTTATCCCAATCTTCTTCTAATTCATCCACCACTGATAATTTGCTTGCAATTCCAATGTTATTATCAAGAATATCTAACCTTCCCCAGCTATTCAAAGCTAAGTCAACAACCTTTTTACATTGATCAGACTTTGTTAAATCTCCGCCTACTCCTATAGCCTCTCCTCCTCTATCTTTAATCATTTGAACAGTATTATTTGCAAGCTCTTCATTCCTGTCAGCAACAATTACCTTTGCACCAGCTTCTGCGAGCAATATAGAAGCCGCTCTTCCATTTCCAATGTCTTTACTGAAGGCACCTCCTCCAGCAACTATTGCCACTTTATTTTTTATGCCAAAATCGAGTGTACCATGCATTTATTATGTTCTCCTTAGTATCAATTAAATCTTTTTTAGAACTATTCATTTCCATAAATTATACATATTGATTCAGTTTTAATGCTTATGGACTTAGGTCAAAGTTTATTTCGGTATGTATAGATCATATCATTTCCAATTTTTTCTAATATATCAAAATGTTTAAAATCATCTAGAGTCCATATGGCTGCCATTACATCTGGAGAACCCATTGATCTAGTTATTTCTAACTCACTTCCAGGCAATCTATCTATATAGCTAGGCCATTGTTGTTTTAATACCATAATAAACATCTCACGGTCTTCTTTAGATGAAAATGTATTAGTTATTACTCTTCTAAAACGTTGCTTTGGCTCGTAATTTTTCTAACTCATTACTTATCCTGACTTATACTTAATAAATTATAATATCATAAAAATACTAATAACTATTTGCCGTATTTTTAAGTTTTTTTTTATATTTTTTGAATTTTAGGAATATGAATTATTTGAATTTTAAATGTTTTTAACTAATATTTGATATTATTAATATTATTTGATCTATGTGTTTTCATACAACGAAGGAGAATTAAAAATATGAACATAATATCTAGGAGTTTTAATCCAGAATTAGTAGAATGGAGAAATGTAACAGACCCCGACTGCAAAGAATTCAAAGTTGATTTCGATTATAGTCTTCTTGGTTATGATATAAAATCAGGACGTCTGGATATGCTTTTGAGATATGCAAGTTTAAGTCACTGCCGAAGACACAGGCATGTTGCGTCAACCTTGACAATGGTTTTAGAAGGTGAACAACACCTTACAGAATGGCAACATGATGGATCTAAAAAATCTATTTCCAGAAAAAAAGGCGATTATGCACTTGCTAGTGCAGACGCTCTTCCACATGATGAAAGAGGTGGAGAAAATGGAGGGACTGTTCTTCTCTCTATGCATGCACCAGACGGAATTTTATTTGAATATTTTGATGAAAATATGGAAAATGGATGGACATTATCTATAGATGAATATGTAGATAACTGGGAAAAAGGATTAATATATGGTCAAAGGAAATAAATAATTATAATAATTCAATGTTCCATATTTTATATTTAATAATATTTTTAACATTTTCATTTAACTCATTTGCTCAACAAAATGACGTTGACATAAAAAATTATTGTTTAGATAGAACATGTACTAATCCAATAAAAGAGTTAAAAATTTCGAATTTTTACTTCAAAACTAGGAATTGTGAAACTAAAGACTATAGAAAATGTTTGGTCTGGTTTGGAACTAAAAAAAATTCTAAAAGGATTAGCTGGGTAAAATACTATAGAATTATAAACGGCCCTATTCCAAACAAACCAAGTTGCTTGTGGGGCAAACCAATATGGTTTCAAGATTTGCCTTTTCCAAGGAGACAAAAAAACTTAAACTACCTAAAAATCTTTAAAAACTTAAACTATCAACATCGAGAAAAAATGTATTTTCATCGCTCTCCTGTTGCGACTTTTAACTATTTTTCTTCTTCAGATAAATCCATAGGAATTTTGGTTCATAGCAAAAACTTCAAAGGCATTGAAAAAAATAAAATATTTATCTTTAATACCGAAAACGACGATATGAAAATAATTGAACCCATCTGTTAAAAGTAAAGTTATAAACTTATATGAAAAAAATTTATCTTGCTAACTTTATAAATATATCCCCCATTCCAGAACTTAATTCACTTATAGGAGTACTATTTCTAATGGGGCATAGTCTACCAGTTAACTTATTAGAATAGATTTTTCTTAAATCTGAAGGTTGACAATATTTAGCATCATACAATAAACCAATTATCAATTTATCGTTTATTGTTGAAACTTGTTTCTTATCTAAAATATTTCCGTCGCAGAAATAACTCCTATTAACTTTTTTTGGAAAATCTTTTTTCGTGCAAGGATTATCTATTATTAAGGCATACAAATCTTTTGAACCATCTTGAAATTTTTTCTTAATTTTTTTGACTTTTGCGTATTTAATTAAATCACAAACACAAGGCCAACAGCATTTGTAATAATATCCACAAATATTTTTTTTGGTTTCATCTTCTTTTATGTTTATAAATTCAGGTTTTGAACCTGGACTGATTAAAGATCCAGATACAGCACAATATAATTTATTGTATTCTTGAAACTCTTCAAAATTTGTATATTTGTCAGAAATATATTTAAAAAATTTTGGTCCTGCAGCATTTCTATTTCCATCTGGAAATATTATACGCCAGTCCTTGGTCAGATTATTGTAGTATTTATCTTTATTATCTTTAGATTGTACAACACTAAAATTTGAAAATATTAGCGTCAAAATAAGGAATAAGATGATTTTTAAGTTAAACATTATATTAAATATCTTTTTTAAAAATATAAGTTTTGTTTAACTTATCTATTTTAAAATTGTTTGAAGATCCATCGGTCCATTTTATGGTAACACTCTCAACTTTTTCGTTTATCCTTAGACCATAATGAGCGATAGGTTCCATTTGGCAAAGATATCCAGATCCAGCATCAATTGTTTTAGCATGTTTCCTAAAATTGGTATTTAGTATTACAGTTGATCCCCTAGCAGGGGCATTGTAAATAGTCTTTGGAAAAATTCTTAAATATCTAAAAGGTCTCTTAACATTTGCCTTATATAACGAAAGTGGTTGCAAACCAGATTCGCCGTGCGATATTAATAATTCTAAAATTCCATCATTATCTATATCAGCAACAGCAGCACCTGTTCCCAATCCATTCTTTTCTAATCCAACATTTAAGTCAATTTGATTTAATTCTCCATCATTAGAAATCTTAAAAAGTTTATTGGCCTCTCCAATATTATTTATAAAAATTTCGTCATAGCCATCATTATCAAAATCTGCTGAAATAACAGTTCTGACTCTTGATGGTATTTTAAATGCTGAAGTCGCAACATCTTTAAATTTTTTGTCCCCTTTTAAAAATATTCTATGTTCACCTTCCCAGTTACCCGTTACAATATCGAGTTCTCCTCTATATAGAAAATCTGTAAGAGTTGTACCACGACCATTTTCAAATACATCTTCAACACCAAGATTTTCAGCAAAGTCTTTAAATATTCCGTCTTCATTAAAATATAAAAAATTAGGACCTCTTTCATTTGCAGCAAATATATCCATCCGATTTCCTAAAATATGTCCAGAAACAGCGGCTCTTCCACCAGTAATTTTATCAATATTTAAGGTTGGAGCTTTATCAATTATTTGGTTGTTTATTAGTTCATAAAATCGAGTTGGACCACCATAATTAGCCACATAAAAACCATAGGTACCCACACCATTTCTGTCGACACATACAACTGATCTTCCTGCTGTTAGATTTAGAGATTTTAAATTTTTTTCAATTTCAAATAAGTCAATTATCTTCGTTTGACTGTCAAGAAGGCGGTCTGAATACTGTTTTCTTCCGCTATACGTATCTGTGTTAAGAAAGTATAATTCCTCAAAACCATCATTATCAATATCGCACGCGGCAACACCAATAGTTGACCTTATATTGTCTGAAAAAACTTCTTCATTAATTAAGTTTTCTAAATAACCTTTTTTATAAGAAAGTGCTAAATTAGGATGCCTAAAACCTGTAACAATGAATTCAAATTGACCGTCTTTATTAAAATCCGTTACCGAAATACCATAACTTAATCTTTCTTTATTGTTTTTGATTATGCCTGAAATATCTTGAAAAAATTCTGCAAAGGCCATTTTGGTAACTAGAAAAAATGTAAAATATATAAATAATTTCATTTAATATACATAACATAGTAAATGATGTTTTTTAAATTTCTTTAACAAATATTAATTAATATCATAAAACTTCAACAATATTACTAATTGATAGGATTAGAATACATAAAAAAGTTAGTAAAGTTCCACCAACTCTAAGAAATGGACTATACTTCATAAAACCAAAGGCAACGCCATGCATCAATCTAGCAATCATAAAAAGAGTGGATGTCATATATAACATATGGGGATGGGCACCATTATACTCCGCAATGAAAAGTAGAATTAGAAAAATTGGCGCATATTCAATTAAATTACCCTGAGCTCTGATCGCTCTTTGTAAGGCCTCTTCACCAAAATTATTGAATGAGAAGAGTTTTAAAAAAGAAACGCCTCTTAGTGCTATTACCCTAGCGGATAATATCAAAAGCCATATAGCAATTATTGATGTTAATAATGTTGATATCATTTTATTTTACTTTCTAAACTTATTTTTAATTATTCTGTGACGATAAAGAAAATAGATATATACTTAAAACAAAATAATATAATAAAAACAACTTTATTTTTGACTTGATAAAAGGTTTTAAACATGAGCAAAAGAATTGAATACTACTTCGACTGTAGTAGCCCATGGACTTATTTGGCATTTAAGAGGATCACAGATCTCTATAAAAAAAAGATTTTGAATTAATTTGGAAACCTATTTTAGTTGGTGGAATCTTTAACACCACAAATCCGAGTGTTTATAAGGCTAGAAACAATCCCAATCTGGTTAAAGAAAAATTAACCTATTATTTTAAAGATTTAAAAGATTGGGCTGACGCAAGAAAAATTGTTATTAATCACGATGGTTTTGGACCACTTAATTCACCCAAGGTATTTCCTGTTAATAGTGTCAAGGCTATGAGAGGCTCATTTATGTTTATAGATGAAGGGGGCATTGAAAATTATTTGAATTCAATATTTTATGCTTATTGGACCGATGGATTAGACATTTCCCTAGAAGTAAATTTAATAAATATTGTTGAAAACTTAAATGTAGATACAAATAAATTTTTAAACTTTATACAACTACAAGATACTAAGGACAGATTAAAAAATAATACCCAAGAACTTATAGATAAGGGTGGTTTTGGCTCTCCTACTTTCTTTATAAACGAAAAAGATATGTATTTTGGTCAAGATAGAATTTCTCGAATTGAAATGCTATTATAATTATTAAAAATTTTAAAATAGCTAATTTATTTATTTAAATTATTAAAAAACTAAATATTATTATTTTATGTCTCAAAATAAAAAAATATGTGTGGTCGGTGCAAGTGGCCTAGTTGGGTCAAGTATTGTTAGACTTGCTCTTGAAAAAGGTTATTTTGTAAATGGTACTTTAAGAGACAAATCAGATATATTTAAAGTTAAGTATCTAAGTAAACTTAAAAATTCCCACAATCTATATTTATTTGACGCAAATATGGATAACGAAAAAGACTTTATAAACCCTCTGCAAGATACTGACGCAGTGTTTATTGCTTGTTTAACTCCAACATATAAAGGTAAAGACGGTACACCAGCCAAAGAAATGGATGATGAAAGAGGTTACAAGGAAATCATAAACCCAACAGTTGATGGATGTCTAAACATTATTAAGACAGCCAAATACCATAATATTAAAAATGTTGTAATATGCTCCTCAACATCTAGTACAAATCCTCTACCACCAGTAAAGTTTAAGAATGAAATTGATCACTGGTCTGATGAAAAAGAACAATGCAGATCAAAAAAATATACTTCTGCAACCAAAACGGTTATGGAAAAGGCTGCAATTAAATATTGCGAAGAAAATGATATTAGACTGTCAATTATTTTACCAACTGGCTTGTACGGTGACCCAGTTTTACCAAGTCACCTTAATCATAATCCCTTTATATGGCTAAAGAGGGTTATAGAAGGTGGAAATCCGAGACATGAAAAAATACCTAACGATACTACTTCGATGATACATTTAAGAGATTTAGCAAAAATTTTTTTAGCTGTATACGAAAATCCAAACGCATCCGGGCGATATTTTGGTGTTTACAAAAGCCTTCATTGGTATGATATTTATAATGAATGTAGGAAATTAATTCCAAACATGAATATGCCAATAACATTCTCAGATACACCAGTTGAACCTACAGGATTTGATTTCACTAGAAGGGACAGTCTTAAAGTTCATATTAGAGATTTTTCAACAATATTAAAAGAAACTATAAATTGGCTTAAAACCAAACCCTTTGAATAAGTAATAAAGAATAAATAGATCAGGACTTATTTTCTTTATTTAAACTTTTTTTGTTAACAAAATTATTGTTGGTAAGTAACTAATAAGTTTTTTATAAATAACAAGACAGAGTTTGTATTATGGATAATTTTAAAAATAGAAATTTTTTCCACGAAGGCATGAGAGAATTTCAAGAACTTTTTGACGGCGTTAGGACAGCTAACGCAATTGAAAAGCATCGAAAACATTACGAATTTTGGGATGATGAAATAGACTTAATTCGTAAATCAAAATTTTTCTTTATTGCCAGCTCATGGAATGGATATATCGATTGCAATATAAAATCTGGAGATCCCGGATTTGTTAAAATAGTAAAAGATGGAGTGATTGAGTATCCTGAATATGACGGTAATTCGATGTATAGAACTGCAGGAAATATAGTTAAAAATGCAAATGTTGCTCTTCTTTTTGTAAACTTTGATGGAAAGAGTCGAAGAATAAGAATAAATGGGCATGCAAGCATTCACTGGGATAATAATTCCTTGAAAAGACATTTTGGTGCAAAGTTTATTGTAAGAATAAAATGCGAGATTTATCCAAATTGCCCTCGTTATATCCCAAATCTTAAGAATGATAAGCTGTCAGTATATACCCCTCGAAAAGAAGAAGGAACACCTCCTGCTCCGGAGTGGAAAGAGAGAGATTATATCAAAAATATTTTGCCTAAAGATGACCCCCATAATTAATTAGAATTGAGATGTATTACAAATAGGTTTGATGTATGGAACATGAAATGAAAGAAGGTCTCCCTAAAACGTGGGATAAGACAAAACGTTTTTATGAGATGTTATATCCTAATGGTAAAAAGGAAATATGGAAAGAGATAACAGCACGTGAGTGTTTAACAAAGTATGAAAATATGGATCCATATGGCAACAGATTAAAATTAAGAGAAATAGTAGGCAAAGAATTACAATTAATAAAGTTAATGGATAGTACTCAGAAATGAGATAGTTAAAGACTCTTTATTTTTTATTTTAAATTAAGCAACTTCTACGAATAAAACTTCAAAAAATTAAAAATGTATAATTTTTAATCCCTTATATTTTTTTGATTGCTTTATAGGCAAAATATTTTGATTTGTTATACTGTATTGACTCTATATTTAAGTTTCATAATCATGTTTTTCAGTTTTAGGTACTTATTGGGGAATATTGCCTAAATTTCAACTTTATAAAATTTTATAGGAGGATTAACTATGAATAAAATTTTTAATTTTACAATTTTTAATGTACTTTTTTTATTATTTTCAAATGTAGCTTTAGCTGAAAACATAAAATTTTGGACTACTGAAGAGCAACCAGCGCGTCTTGCAAAACAAAACGCAATGGCTGCAGATTTTTGGAAAGAGACTGGACATGAAGTAGAAGTTATACCCGTTTCTGAAAAAGATCTTGGTAAGAGGGCAACTGCCGCTTTTGCAGCTGGAGACTTACCTGATGTAATTTATCATACATTACAATATGTATTACCATGGTCCGAAGCTGGTATTTTAGACGTAGAGACTAATGATGATATCGTAAATTCTTTGCAAAAGAGCACTTTTGCTCCAGGTGCAATTAAAATGGCACAATTTGATGGGAAAACTGCTGCAGTTCCAGTTGATGGGTGGACACAGATGGTAGTCTATAGAAAAGATATTTTTGACGCTGCTGGACTAGCTCCACCAAATAGTTTTGCAAATATTGAGAAAGCAATAGATAAATTACATAATCCACCAAACATGTATGGTTTTGTAGCTGCAACTAAGGTTGACGAAAACTTCATGAGTCAAGTGTTGGAACATGTATTCTTAGCCAACGGTGTATCTCCAGTAAATAAGAATGGTTTCAGTCCATTAGATGAAAAATCTACGTCAGAGGTTTTAGAATTCTATAAAAAAATTGCAAAGGCTTCACCAGCTGGTGAACTTTATTGGAAACAATCTCGGGCAATATACTTTGCCGGTAAAGCTGCTATGATTATATGGTCACCTTTTATTCTTGATGAATTGGCCGGATTAAGAAATTCAGCGCCACCAACAATAAATGATGATCCAACTTCTAAGGCTTTGGCACAAAAAACTGGTATTGTAACAACTTTTGGAGGACCTTCTAATCCCGCAGGTGCTGCTTGGGCTGATATTAGGTATTTTGGAGTGACTACAGATGCAAATACTGACGTTGCTACTGAATTTGTCAAATATTCTATGAAAGATGGATACACTGCAACTCTTTCAATAGCACCCGAAGGGAAATTTCCAGTTCGCAGAGGAGAACCTGCCAATACCGCAAAATATGTAAACGCTTGGTCCAAATTACCTGTTGGAGTTGATAGAAAAGCTCCATTATCTGAATTATATTCGGATGTGACAATAAAAAAGATCGTGTCTGGACTAGAAACAGCAGATCGATGGGGTGTCAAAGAAGGTCAACTATCCCTAGCATCGAAGATTATTAATTCTCAAATTATCAATCGTATAGTAAGAGAATATATTGATGATCAAATAGATGTAAAAAAAGCAGTTACAAAACTAAATAAAGAACTTTCTACAATTAACTAAAATTATATATTAGGCGACCATTTGTTGGTCGTCTAATCTGCATTTATATATTTTTTGTAGAGTTTCAATATGTTTAACAAATTTAAAAAAAATGAAAGTAAGTTGCATCAAAAGGAGCGAAAACTTGCTTTTTTTCTCTTATTTCCGACCATATTTATAGTTCTATCAATTGTGATATTTCCACTTTTAGCTAATTTTTGGATTTCTTTTAAACCAATATCCCTTGGTGATTTGAGACCGCCCAAACTTATAATAAAAGAGAATCTTAGGGATAAGTTAATTAATAAAGATAAAACAGCTGAAATTCACTATAGATACAGAAATTCATCTGCTAAATATGATCTTAATAACGTAATCTTCAATGATACAATACCAAAAGGTTTTACTATCAAAAAAATAGAACCCAATGACACATGTGTTATAAAAGATAAAAACTTAACTTGTAATTTAGAAAAAGTTCCCGCTAAATCCTCAGGAAAAATCATTTTGACAATCACTACAAATGATTATTCGAAAAAGAATAAGGATAATCCAAAAAATACCAGGCCAACAACTTCATATCAAAGTAAAAATATCCTTACGTCATTTGAGTTTACTTTTGACAATTTTAAAAAAGTATTTTCTGCTACTGAATTTATACAAGTTTTAAAAGTTTCTATCTACTATACTATTTTTGGTACTGCTGGAGCATTATTGGTAGGTCTGTTTGCAGCGCAGATTCTACAAAAATCCTTTAAAGGTCGAACATTTGTTCGAGGTTTGCTTCTTTTCCCTTATATATCACCTGTTATAGCTGTTGCATTTTCATGGGTAATTTTGTTTGATCCATTTTCAGGAGTTGTTAACTCAATGTTAATACAAATGAATGTAATAGATAAACCTATAAATTTTTTTGGCCAAAAATATACTGATATCAGTATTTTTGGATATATATTCAAATTTCCTTTAGCTTTATCAATGGTAATTGCTTTTGAGATTTGGCGATATTTTCCACTATCTTTTTTATTTATCTTAGCCCGCATGCAATCATTGCCTGAAGATGTGTTTGACGCAGCTGAAATTGATGGTGCATCTCCTTTTCAACAATTTTATTATATTTCACTTCCTTTTTTAATTGGTATAATTAGCATTTTATTTCTACTTCGGTTTATTTGGACATTTAATAAATTTGATGACATTTTTTTGCTCACTGGAGGAAATGCTGGCACAAGGACATTTACTGTAAATGTATATGAACAGGCTTTTGCTATTTCTAACCTTGGTGCTGGAGCAGCCGTCGCAGTCGTTATTTTTACTTTTTTACTAGTTTTTTCACTAGTTTTTATAAAATATTCAAAAAAGGAAGCATTTTAGAATGTTTTGGAAATATGGTTTATTTTGTTCAATTTTTGCTGGATCCATATGGGGCACTTTCTGGCAAATAATTTTTACTATGATGGGAATATTAACTTTTGGAATTCCTCTAGAATTAGATGTAAAACAAATGCTAATCATTGGACTAGTATCAGGCATTTTTTATATTAATTTTCAAAAAACAATTTCAATGAAAATCCATTTAACTGCAATTTTTACAATGACTTTATTTGTATACATACTCAATTTTGGTAAACCCTATCAAATTAATGAAAGCCTAAATAATGTTAATATATTTATATTAATTTTATTAACTTCAGCTGTTACATGGATCAGTATTAATTTTTCCTTAAATAAAATATCCATTGGAAAACTTTCAAGATATGATCTTGAAAATTTTTATATAAAACTAATGTGGGGCCTGGGTTTAATAATCTTTATTTTAATTACGCTAGTCCCTTTCTATATAATGATAATGACAAGTTTAAAAAATCAACAAAGCTTGATTTTAAACCCTTTAGATTTTTCTCTAAATATTAACTCGGATTTTAAAACTCTTTTTAATTCTTATATCGAATTATTTACAGATTTTAATTTTCATTTATTCTTAATAAATTCTTTTTTTGTCTCTTGTGTCACTGTGTTCATAACTTTATTTTTTTCTATTCCAGGAGCTTATGCACTTGCAAGATTAAGATTTCCTAGCAAAAAATTATTTTCAAGTTCAGTCATTCTAATTTACCTGATCCCTTCAATTGTATTAGTAATTCCTCTTTATGCGATTTTTTCTCAAATTGGATTAAGAAATTCTCTTCTTGCCCTAATAATTGTTTATCCAGCTACAACTATTCCTGTAGCACTTTATATGTTGAGGGGATATTTCAGTTCATTGTCTAGTGAAATTGACGATGCAGCTTTGATGGATGGTCTTTCTAGGGTGCAAATAATTTTTAAAATAGCTATCCCTTTATCAAAACCAGCTATTGTAAGCGTAGGATTATATGTGTTTATGATTGCTTGGAATGAATTTTTAATAGCATTTATGTTCTTGGATGACCCAAGTATTTTTACTTTATCTAGAGGAATTATGTCTTTGAACTCTTCAGAGGTTCCTCAACAACATCTTATGGCAGGTGCTGTAATAGCAACTATACCAGTAATGATAATTTTCCTTTATTTAGAGAAATTTTTAATTTCTGGACTCTCAACGGGTGGGGTAAAAGAATAATAATGGCCTCTATAACACTTAAAAATATTTCCAAATCTTTTGCTGATAATCAAGTTATAAAGAATGTTGACTTAGAGATAAATGATGGAGAGTTTGTTGTTTTTGTAGGTCCTTCTGGATGTGGAAAGTCAACACTTTTAAGAATTATTTCAGGACTTGAAGACTTAAATGAGGGTAACATTTTTATCGACAGTGATAATGTTACAGATAAAATTCCTTATGATCGCGCTCTTTCAATGGTATTTCAATCCTATGCTTTATACCCTCATATGAATGTTTTTGAAAATATTGGATTTTCTTTAAAAACTTCTGGAATAAAAAAGGATATTTTGAGTAAAAAGGTTGTAGAAATAGCAAAAATCCTACGACTTGAAGATCTTTTAAATAGATTACCTAAACAATTATCTGGGGGACAAAAGCAAAGAGTGGCGATTGGAAGGGCAATTATTAGAGAACCAAAAGCATTCTTGTTTGATGAACCTCTTTCTAATCTTGATGCAACTCTTAGAGTAGAAATGCGTTTAGAGATCTCTAGACTTCATAAAAAACTTGGTATCACCTCAATTTATGTTACCCATGATCAAGTTGAAGCAATGACACTTGCAGATAAAATTGTTGTTCTAAATGAAGGTCAAATAATTCAAACTGGAACTCCATATGAACTTTATAATTATCCAAATAATCTATTTGTAGCTGGATTTATTGGCACACCAAAAATGAATATTTTAGATTGTTATCAAAGGGGTGGTTTCATCTATTTGGTAGGTAATAAAGATAAAAAGATTAATATAAAAACAAAATTAATGGATGTAAAAAAGATTGGTTTTAGGTCTGATAATGTTATTTTATCTGATCCAAACAAAAATACTTTGCTGGGCGAAATTAAATTTTGTGAATACCTAGGATCAGAACAGTTTGTTTATGTAGATTGTGATATAAATGATAAACTTATTGTAATAAAGATAAGCCCAAAAATAAAAGTTGTCCTTAATAAAAAAGTTGGGCTAAAATTTACTTCAGAAAATATATATTTCTTTTCTCAAAATGGTAATAGGATTAATTAAAATTTAAATTAGCACTAAGATTTTTAGGGATGTTTAAATATTTTATTCAGTATTTAAATTTTTAAAATAATCATTTAATCCTTTTTGAATATTAAATTTTGGCTCCCAGTTAATATCTTTTTTAATTTTAGTGGTACTAAAATTTTTTCTTTCACTTATTTTATTTTTTTTTGAAAAAGTTACATTTGATTTTGAGTATTCTGAACTAATTAAATTTAAGATTTGTTTATAAGATGGAAAATCAGGGCCACCGACATTGTAAGAGTATCTATGACTATTTTTATAGAACAGGCATGAATAAATACTTGATACTACGTCGCTTACGTAAATGTAAGGCCATTGTAAATCAATTTTGAATGGAAGATCCAACTTTTTTTTCTCTGAACAAGACTTAATTATGTCATTAATAAAACAACTAGTTGTTCTTGCGTAACCATAAATTGTAGAAAAACGAAGTGAGATTATATCCAAATCATAATTCTTATGATATATTTCTAACATTAAATCACACGAAGCTTTTGTAGAGCCGTATACATTAGTAGGAGAGAATTTTAAACTCTCATTTGTGTTAGAAACATTAATGTCTCCGTAAGCTGAAATTGATGAACAATATATTAATCTCTTAATTTTTTTGTATTGTCGTACTGCTTCAATTAAGTACATCGTTAAAAACACATTATTTTCTATAATTTTATGTGGCTCGTCATTATGAAGCATTGGACCAGAGACACCTCCAGCATGGACAATTCTTGAAACTTTATAAGTATTAAAAATCATTAAAAAATCTGATACTTTTTTTATTTTTTTTCTTAAATGTATATATTTAGAGGAGTCGATGGTTTGTTTTCTTAAATCAAGACCAATAACTTGATAATCTGGTAAAAGTTTTTTAATTAGAGGATTTCCTACTAAACCTGAAGCTCCTGTTACTAGAATTACATCTTTCATATTTGAAGATTACAAGACACTCAATCTTTGTCTACAATTAATAAAACTCATTTATTTTAATTTATCAGTTAAGTTTAATTGTAAATGTTAAATTCCCTCCTTTTGAATTTATTTATGATTTTGAATAACATTAAATACATTATTAATCACTCTGTAATCGTTATCAGGCTTAAAACACAAAATTCTAAAAAATTAAATTCTTTGGGGATAGTGTAAGCTATTGATTTTATTTAATAAATTAGTTGCAGGGGGTGAAACTATGACCTTCAGGTTATAAGCCTGACAAATCATTGCTATGAAACTTTTTCTATATTTTTCTTTACCTTCCTCTAAGAGGAAGGTCTATTTATTTTATCCAAATGATAATTTATAACATTATATATATAAACTGGTTCTGCCAACATACTTGGTTACAATCATCTAAAAATACTTTGTGGTGTTTACTTGGATGTTGTATCGGTGATTTTGGTACAATAGCGTATTTTCAATTTATGGAAATCGAGTGGCCCGTTATGTTAATAATGTCTGTAGCTATTCTTAATGGAATATTAACATCTATTGCACTTGAAACTTTTATACTTTCCAAACAAATGTCTATGAAATTAGCTTTTAAAACGGCAATTGGAATGTCTTTAGTTTCTATGGTTTCTATGGAATTAGCTATGAATTTAACTGACGTTGCGCTTACTGGTGGTGCTATTTTAACTTGGTCGGTTGTTCCTTTTATGCTTATTGCAGGATTTATAACCCCGTTACCATATAATTATTGGCGATTAAAAGCATTAGGCAAATCATGTCATTAAATTTTAAAAGTTTTATTAGAATTAGGTTTTTACATGCAATCTTTATTCTAACATTTTTTTTGTTTTGTGGAATAATTATGTACATGCCGAAAGATAAAAATGCTCAAGCTGCATACATTTTAAATCCTGATAATAATGACATCGTTGAACTAGGAAAATCTGTATATATTCAAAATTGTGCATCATGTCATGGTGTAGAATTAGAAGGTCAAAAAGATTGGGTGTCAAGACTGCCAGATGGATTAATGCCAGCTCCTCCACATGACGAAACAGGTCACACTTGGCATCATAGTGATAAATATTTATTCATGATTACCAAGTATGGAATTGAAGATATTATTGGTCAAAAATATGCTAATAATATGCCCGCTTATAAAAACATTCTGTCAGATAAAGAAATTATTTCTGTATTATCTTACATTAAGAGTACTTGGCCAAACAAAGTTAAAAAAATCCACAATCAAATCAATGAGCGTGAGAAATCAATGTAACATTTAAATTAATTGAATTATTAATGAATATAAATATGCTATCTCGACGTGAATTTTTAAATCTTTCAGCAGCAACAATTGCTTTAACATCTTTACCTAATCAAATTCAATCGAAGCAATTAATTCGTAATTATAAACTAACAGCCGGTATTACCCCACATTTATTTGATAATAAAGGTGTCTTGGATAGCCTATGGTTATATAACAATCAAACACCTGGGCCAGTCATTGAGGCAAATGAAAATGATATCATAAGAGTTGAGTTTGTTAACAATTTAGATGAACCTAGTACAATCCATTGGCATGGTATAAAAAATATTAATAAGATGGATGGTGTTCCATATTTAACCCAGGATCCAGTTCAACCTGGTGAAACTTATACATATGAATTTCCAGTTAAAAATGCAGGAACATTCTGGTACCATGCACATTTTCAAACTTGGAAGCAAATTTCAAAAGGTTTATATGGGCCACTGATTGTCAAAAATTATGTAGATGAACAATTTGATAATGATCTAATCATATTAGCTGATGATTGGAGATTAAATAAAAATTATCAAATTGATAAAAAATCTTTTGAATCATTACATGATTGGTCGCATGCTGGAAGAATTGGTAATTGGCTTACTATCAATGGAAAAAAATTTCCTGAATATTCTATTAAAGATGGGTATACAAGATTAAGATTTATTAATGCATCTAATGCAAGGATACTTTCATTTGGATCAAGTTTAGAGGGTATGAAGATCATATCAATAGATGGGATGTGGGTTGAACCATTTATACAAGATAAATTTAATTTAGGGCCAGGACAACGAGTTGATTTGTTAATAAAAACTGATGATCTATCAACAATTGATTTCTTTGAAGTCAGTGGTAAAAAACCAGTAAGCGCTTTCAAGCTAAACATTAATCAAATTAGTAAAAAAAATATTCAAAAGAAAGATATAAATTTACAATCTTTAAAAACAATACCTCATTATAAAAACCCAAAAATATTAAAAATTCATATGCAGGGCGGTGCAATGGGAAATCTTGCAAAAGCTTATTTTGAGGGTGTTGAAAAAAATTTTCGCTCGCTAGCAATGGAAGATAAAAAATTCTGGGCATTAAATAAAGAAGTAGGTAAATATGAATACTCACTAGCAAGTGTAAAAAAAGGCCAGATAATAATTTTAGAAGTTTGGAATGATTCAAGGTGGCCACATAGCATGCATCTGCATGGTAATCATTTCTATGTTCTATCTAAAGAGTTTTCAGATACTGATAAACTAGTGCTCAGAGATACATATCTAATGCAACCAGGTGAAAAATCAAAATTTACATATATAGCGGATAATCCTGGTAAGTGGCTTTTTCATTATCATATGTTAGAACATGCGGCTTCAGGTATGATCGGTTATATTGAGGTATTATGATTTAATTAAATTAATTAAACTTTTTGTTAACTAGTTAAAGTAGGAGAAGAAACAATGACAAAAGTATCTATAATTAGATTTAGACCAAAACCTGAATGTTTTGATGAATTTTTAAATAACATTAAAGTTCGTAATGAAGAAAAAGCGAATTTGAACCCACCAACACACTATTTAATGACCACTTCTGATGAGGTAATTGCAATAGCTTTTCGAGCAGAAAGTGAACTTTCTGAAAGCTCCGCTAAAGGGGTAAATTGGTTGGATACTCAAAGAGACCTCCTATTGGAATATAGTAAAGAAGACAGACACACTATTCCTTTAACTGGAAATTTGGTTGAGTACTAAGCTGTTCAAAAATTAACGGATTTTTCATTTAACTATTGATTATTCGGCAAAGCATAAGTCCATATTTGGTCGATTAACTTAACTACGTCGTCACCTCCAGAAAAAAGCATTTTTGA
>QBXD01000007.1 GCA_003283875.1 SAR116 cluster bacterium AG-321-A13
AAGTAATAAAATTAAAGCCTATGATGCAATCGATAAAATTAGTGATAAGTGTAAATTTTTAATCACATCCTTACCTTCTGAGACTAGTTTAATAAATGTTGCTAAATCACTGTCCAAAAATGATAAATTGATCATTATTGAAACCTCTACTTTGCCTTTAGATTGTAAGTTAGAAGCAAAAAATATTTTGCGAGAAAAGAGCATAACAATTTTTGATGCTCCTTTATCAGGTAATAGGATAGCAGCTTTAGAGGGAAATCTATCTGCATATTTGAGTGGCTATAATAAAAATAAAAAGGAAATTCAAAAAATTTTAGAAATTTTTTGTCAAAAAGTCACTGATGTTGGTGATTTTGGTAATGGGACAATTATGAAGTTGATTGGTAACATATTAAATTTAGTACATAACGCAGTTTCAGCAGAGGTTATAGGATTGGGTATTAAATCTGGTCTAGATCCTAAAATAATCCACGATGCAATATCAGGTACATTCTCATCATCGGGAGTTTTTGAAAATAGAGGTAAATTAATGGTTGAAGAAGATTATGATAAAGAAGGCATGAATTTTTCAACTCCAATTAAAGATTCTGCTTTTATTACTGATTTATCTAAAAAATACATGATGCCATTACCAATCTATCAAGTAGCACTTCAATATTACTATGCTGCAGTTGCTCAAGGATATTTTAGTAAAGATGCTGCATCTGTATTAAAAGCAATAGAGAATAACGCAAATATTAAAAGAAATTAAATTAATTTCTTAAATTATTCTGCCACAATTTATACAATTCTGTAAAATCGTTGTTATCATAATTTTTGTTGACGTTTTTTAAAAGTTTATTCGTTAGTTGAATATAATTATTACTGTTTTTACTTTTATTTGAAATTGATTCAATCATATCTAAGTCTTTTTTTAAATTTTTTAAATATGAATTACCATCGAATTTATTATTAAGAATATGATTTGATAAGAGTGATACTATTATTAATAGTAAATACAATGTGAGGATTAAATTGACTAACTTCTTAAAAAAAACACCTGAGTATTTACAATCAATTGCCGCTATATGGCTTATTCTTGTTGCCCTTACAATTTTTGCAGAAGTAACGTTTCGAAACTTAGGTATTTTTCTTGGTGCAGATCAAATTGTTCAAAATTCTGTACCTGCGATAGTTTTTTTACAAGTACCATTCGCTATCGCATCTGGAGCAATGTTGAGAACAACGCTTATTTATGATTTTTTTAAAAGTAGAGGCAAAAAAGTAATAAATATAATTTCTTATTTAATAGGAATAATGTTGTTCTTAGGTATAGCCGTTGGGGGTTGGACAGATATGATAAAAGGATGGGAAATCGGAGAGTATCAAGGTATAGGAGCAATTGAATTTCCAGTTTATCCTATAAGAACAGTAATAATTTTTTCTTCTATTATAGTTGTATTTATTTATTTATCTTTAATTTTCAAATCATTTTCATCAAAAAATAATTAATAAAGGCTAAAAAATGGGTATAGATCTAGACACATTAATGATTTTGACTCTCATTGGAATGTTATTAGCAATATTTTCTGGCGTTCACATTGCCCTTGCTCTTGGAGCAACAGCAATGATTGGGACATATTTTATATTCGAAGATATGTACATGGCTGCAAGTCAAGTAGGTGGAGCAGCTTATGAACTAATTCGTGATCATATATTTATGACAATTCCTTTGTTTGTTTTAATGGGAGACTTCCTATCCCGGAGTGGAGCTGCAGGAGATTTGTATACATTAATTAATAAAGGTCTGAAAGGTGTCCCAGGCAGATTAGGAGTTGCAACAGTAACTGGTAATGCTGCATTTGCTGCTGTAACCGGAACATCCATAGCGTCAGCAGCAGCTTTTTCTAGGATTGCTTGGCCTGAGATGAAAAAAGCAGGTTATGATCAAAAGCTTGCCGTAGGTTCTATAGCGGGAAGTGCATGTTTAGGGATGTTAATACCCCCGAGTGTTTTATTAATTGTTTGGGGAATTATAACTGAAGACTCAATAGGTAAACTTTTTGTTGCAGGCGTAATTCCTGGTATTATTTTATCTCTTATGTTTGCTTTTTATAACTTTTCGAAGGCTGTTATTGATCCAAAACTTGCTCCAGAACCTGACAGTATAGGCGATACAACTTCACTCACAACTAATCAGATTATTTCTGGTATGTCTATAGTTGGTCTCATTTTTGTTGTTCTTGGAGGCATATGGGGAGGTATATTTACACCAACAGAGGCTGCAGGAATGGGTGCACTTGCAAGCTTTTGCATTGCAATTTTCAAGGGTATGAGGTGGAAAGGTATTGTAGAGTCGGTAATAGATGCTGGAAAAACTTCTGCTCCTATAATGATACTTTTAATTACCGCCGGAATGTATTCAAGATTTCTATCATTGTCAGATATAGATTCAGTTATAGTTGATGCAATGACATCAGCGGGTCTAAATAGCATTATGATTTTGGTTATGATGGTTGTCATTTGGTTAATATTAGGTATGTTGCTTGACTCCATCTCGATAATTTTACTGACTGTGCCTCTATTTATTTTACTTGCAGGTGACATGAATCCTTATGCTTTTGCAATTTTTGGAATTTTAGCAATAGAAGCAGGTTTACTTACACCACCTTTTGGTCTTATAGTTTACACAGTTAAGGGCGTGTTAGCCGCTGGCGGGGATAATGTATCACTCGGATCAATATTTAAGGGTTCAATACCCTATTGGATAATGATGCTTATCGTAATGTTGTTAGTTGCATTTTTCCCAGCATTGGCTAGTTGGCCTACACAATTTGTTTAGTAAAAACGTGGGGTTAAATACTAAACTTAACACTACCTAAGGAGGAAAACATGATTAGGTATTTTAAAAAAGCTATACCATTAAGCATACTAGCTTCTGGTATAATTGCATCTGCATCTATTGCAGATACATTTACATTAAGGGTTGGATCAGGTCATCCATCAAAGCCAACAGCTTATGTTACTAATATGGAAAAAGTATTAGTTCCTAATATCAAAAAAAGAGTAGCTGCTGAAACAAGTCACAAAGTTAGAATTATCGAAGCATATGCAGGTAAGATTGCTAAAGTTCATGAAACACTAGAAGCCGTTGAAAAAGGTCTTCTAGACATTGGTTCCTATTGTGTTTGTTTTGAAACTGCAAAACTATTACCTTGGAACTTTGATTATTTTGTTCCTTTTACTACAACCAATTTAGAAACTAATTGGGCAGTTAAGCATAAAATACTTAAGCAATTTCCGCAGCTAACAAAAATGCTTGAAGATAAATACAATCAAAAATTCATAGCGATGCAAGGTTTTGATGACTACGGTCTTGGTACAGTAAAGCAATGGAATAAAGCAAGTGAACTTAAAGGTGTAAAAGTTATAGCTGCTGGACCAAACTTACCTTGGGTATCATTGTTTGGGTCTATTCCAGTTACATCCACACTTCCGACCATGTATAATGACTTGGCGACTGGGGTTGCTAAAGGTGTTATTATTTTTCCATCAGCTCATGCTGGAGGATTTAAGTTTTATGAGCAAGCGCCTTATTGGAAAGTTATTGGTTTTGGAGCAATGGCTCAAACAATCACAACTATTAACTTAGATACAATGAAAAAATTACCACCTGAAATAGTTAAGATAATTATGGAAGAGGCAGTAAATTATGAGAAAGCTGCTGTAAAAGATGGTCAACAAAGATACCAAAAAGGTCTTACAGATTTGGTTAAGCTAGGAAAGAAAAAAGGTATCAATGATGCAGTGACTTATTTACCTGTTTCTGAGCAAAAGATTTGGGCAGAAACTATTAAAGATTGGCCTAATTCAAGAGCAAAAGATATTACAAAAGATTATGGTATGGATGGTGCCGCTCTAATGAATGCTTACATGGATGAAATGGAAAAAACAGGCCATAAATTTCCAGTACGTTTTAAAATTGGCGGATAATTAACTAAATACTTAACTATAAAAGACGACCAATTTGGTCGTCTTTTTTTTAGGACTATTTTATGAAAAAAGAAAATTTTATGCTGTATTTTTCAACTTTTATTTCTGGCGTATTAATTACTATGTTTATAAGCGCTTTAGTAACTTATTTAGCTATTTCAGATATAAAAGTTTTTTTTGAAGTATGGCCAAAAAACTGGTTTTATGCAGCTTTAGTTGCTTTCCCTACTATATTATTTGTAAGACCAATTTCAGTTAAAATATCTAATGAAGTTTCTAATTTTATTTATAAATAAATCAGTCCAGTATTCCTACAACCCTAACAAAACCTGCTGATCCATTTTTAATTTTAAATGGAAATGCTGATATTGTAAAACCAAAATCTGGCAATTTATCTAAATTGGCTAATTTTTCAATATGTGAATAACCCGTAACCATTCCAGCTCTATGGCCTTCCCAAATAAGTGATGCGTCTTTGGTTTCCTTATATTTTTCTGCGGTATGAACAAACGGCGCATCCCAACTCCAAGCATCAGTCCCAGTAACCCTTACTCCTTGATCAAGTAAAAAAAGTGTTGCTTCTTTTCCAATACCACAACCTTTCGATAAGAAATCATCTTGTCCGTATCTTTCTCCTGCAGAAGTGTTAACTAAAACTATATCAAGTGGTTTTAAGGTATATTTAATTTTTTTTAATTCCGCACTTAAATCGTTTTTTGTTAAAACATAACCGTCATCATAAGAGCGCAAATCTAACTTAACACCATCACTAAAACACCATTCTAATGGTATTTCATCTATTGTAACGGCTCTTTCTCCATTATTCATGGTGGAATGATAATGATATGGGGCATCCATATGTGTGCCGTTATGTGTGCTAACAGTTATTGTTTCCATAGCCCAACCTTCGCCTCCCGGCAAATCTGATTGTTTTAATCCAGGAAAAAAGCTTGTCATTTCCTCAGCTGTTTCTTGATGATGATGATATTTAACCTTCGGTAACATAAAGTCAGGATCAGATTTTATTCCCTGTTGCAAACTTACTGACAAATCTATAAATTTTTTTTTTCATCACACCCTCAATTTAAATTATTAGACAAATTATCTACTCTCTTATTAAAAGGTGAAATTGTAATTTCATCCCATACGCCAGCTTTATATATTGGATCATTAATCTGAAAATCTTTTATTTCTTGAATAGTTTCAGCTTCTACCATAAAAAAAGAACCATTCATTATATCGCCTGCTTCATTAGTCAATGGACCAGATATAAGTGTTTTAATTGGATTCGTTGATAAATACTTTCTGTGTTCGTCAATTACATCCATTCTTTTTTTAAAAGAATTTGGCTTATCTTTACATAATATAACCCAGATCATTTCAAAACCTTAATGCTATTTAGTTATTGGTAGTCTCAAATTGTTTTATTCTTTCATATGCCAAATCTGTAAATTCAGCCTTGGGTGCATTTCCAGCAATAACTACAAGCAAGAGATGATCCTTATCATCTTCACCTTCTGTTACATTCATAAAACGCCTAGAACAACCAGGTGGGAATGATATTACATCACATGGGCCTAGATCTACGTGCTCAAGTTCATCACCTTCATTCCACTCACATCTCCATTTGCCTGTTATTGGCATAAAAGTTTCATTAGTGTCATGATTATGCATCAAAGGACCCTTTCCAGGTTTACATCTACAAAAACCAAGATTAAAGCCTTCAGATATATTTATAGCAGGCATCTGTGCATTATCATTACCAAGCGGTGATACGTGCTTGCTATCACCCTTTGGTGGCTCAAATCCAATAATATTAATTAACTCTCTAGTGCATTCTGGAAGTTTACTATCTGGCAAACCTAATTTAGAACCACTCTGATTGGAAAAAAATGCAATTCTTTTATCCATATCTTCTCTTGATAATGTTTTTATCTCTGGAAGTTTTGTTTCTGTTTTCATAATAATCCCCTATTTATTATTAATTTTTAGTTGTTCAAAAATTGCAGCAGTATCATATGTTATTGGAATATTATCTTTAGATTGATTATACAAAGCAGCAGCAGCGTCAAAAGTTGGAGAAATCATGCTATTATGTTTTAAAAAATTACTGATAACATCAATATCTTTTAAAAATATTCTCATAGAAGCAGTTGCAGGTTCATAATCTTCACTTATCATCAATGGCATCCTTTTATCCAGCATTACAGATGTTGCAGCTCCTTCATTAAGTACTTCATAAATCTTTTGGCTATCTAGCCCCACCTTTTGGCCTAATAATAAAGCTTCTGCAGTTACTGTATTATGAACTGTTACTAATAGATTAGCTAAAATTTTAAACTTAATGCCGTTACCAAATTCACCAACAAAGATATTTTTCCTAGCAAAACTGTCAAAAATATCTTTACAGTCATCAATTATCTTTTCACTTCCACTTGACATTACAACAAGATCTTTTGTTTTGGCTTGTGCTCCGGTACCACTCACAGGCGCATCTATAAAGAAAATATTTAGTTTTTCTAATTTATTTTTGGCGTCTAATTTGTCTTCAAGAGATATTGTATTCATGTCAATAATGACTTTTGGATCTGTAAAATAATTACAATTTTCTATTTCATTTATAACATTATGAAAAATAGGAACAGTTGGCAAACTTAATATAATCACATTGCTTTTTTCAAGTAAATCATTGATATTATTTAATAATATACCTCCATATAATGTAAAAGAACTCGAGTTTTTTTTATCTGGATCAATACCAAAAACTTTGAAATTATTTTCAAGTAAATGCTTTGCATATTCACCGCCCATAGCGCCAAGGCCTATTGAACCTATAATCTTTGACAAGGCAATTCCCCCAATTATCTTAATTTAACTTTACCTCAATATATAAGATAATTAAATCATACTTTCTGATAGACTTCATAAAAAATAATCATTTAATATTTTTTGATCAATATTTTATATTATAATTTTAAGGAGTTATTAATATGGAAATTGGTTTTTTTACTATGCCTATTCATCCGATAGATAAAGACTATAAAAAAACTTTATCAGAAGATCGTGAAGCTTTTTTGTTAGCAGATAGAATAGGTTTTTCAGAAGCTTATTGTGGAGAGCATGTTACAGATTCAGCCGAAAATATTACCTCTAGTGCTCTTTTTATAGCATCTTTGGCAAGTGATACTAAAAATATACGTCTAGGAACTGGCACTGTAAATATGCCTAACTCTCACCCTGCAGCTATTGCAGGTCAAATTGCAATGTTAGATCATATGCTTGATGGTCGTTTAAATTTTGGAATAAGTCCAGGCGGTCTTGCTTCAGATGCTGAAGTGTTTGGAAACCTTGATAGAGACAGAAATGAGATGTTTGTTGAATGTATTGATATGGTTCTAGAAATTTGGAAAAGAGAAGCCCCTTATAATATCAAGGGAAAGTATTGGAATGTTTCTACTGAAAGAACTCAAATGACTGAAATTGGTCAAGGGATAATGCAAAAGCCTCTACAAAAACCATATCCTCCAATTATTTGTACTGTTGTTGCTCCTTTTTCAAAGGGTCTAGTCGCCGCTGCTGCCCGTGGATGGCAACCTATATCTGCTAATTTCTTACTCCCCAAATGGGCTAAAACTCATTGGCCTAGCTATGTACAAGGCTGTGAACAAAGTGGATTAGAAGTAAATTCAAAAAATTGGAGAGTCGCAAAGTCAATTTTTGTTTGTGAAGATAGAAATAAAGCTAAAGAATATGCCCTAGGAAATGGCAGTCCTTATGTTTTTTATTATAAACAATTACTAACAAAAATGTTGAAACATGGAAGAGCTAATTTATTTAAAGAAGATCAGGACATGTTTGATAGTGATTTAAAATTAGAGGATATATGTAACAAATTAATTTTATACGGTTCTGCTGATGAAGTTGCTGACAAAATACTAGAATTTAGAGAAGAGGTTGGTGATTTTGGAACTTTGTTATATGCTGGTCATGATTGGGCAGATGTTGATTTAGCTAAAAAATCTATGGAGTTAATGGCTGAAAAAGTAATGCCTAAAATCAATGATAATATTAAGATTGCTGCTGAGTAGGATATATTATGCCGAATATTTCTATAGAGAATGGTAATTTTTTAAATGTTAAAATAGATGGCGATAAAAATTTACCAAAAGTAATCCTATCGAATTCTTTAGGAGCTGATACACGCATGTGGGATCTTCAGGTTGAGGCATTAAAGAATAAATTTTGTGTAATACGTTATGATAAAAGAGGTCATGGTAAAAGTAGCCCTGTTGAAGGACCATATTCTTTTGAAATGCTTGAAAGTGATGTAATTACAATTTTAGATGAACTTGAAATTGAGAAAGCTCATTTTGTAGGACTTTCAATTGGTGGAATGACATCGTTAGGCTTAGCTTTAAAACAACAAAATAGATTTAATAAAATTATTTGCTGTGCGGCAAGAGCTGACATGCCACCTTCAATGAAAGAAACTTGGGATCAAAGAATTAGCGTAGTTAAAGACAAAGGTACTAGTGGAGTAGTTGATGGCTCCATTGAGAGATGGTACAGCGAAGATTTTAATAATAATTCTGCTAACGATGAGATGATCAATATGTCTAAAAATATGATAAGTAACACTTCTACAAATGGTTACGTTGGTTGTTGTGAGGCTATAAAAACACTTGATTATTTGAAAGACTTATCAACTATAAATAAAGAAATGTTATATATATCAGGTGAGAATGATATGGGAGCTCCAGCTATGGCTATGGAAGAAATGTCTCATCTTACTCCTAACAGTAAATATATTTGCATTCCTGGCGCAGCTCATATTCTCAATATAGAAGCATCAGATTTAGTAAATGAAGCTATTCTCAATTTTTTGAATTAAATAAATAATAAAGGAAAATATTATGGCCATTAAAACATTTGAACACGTACTTATATTAGCAAATGACGTTGAAAAAACTAAAGATTTCTATGTAAATATTTTGGGGTTAGAAGTTGGATACAGACCAGACTTTCCTTTTAAAGGATATTGGCTTTATCTAAAAGAAAATAAAAAAGCAGCTTGTATCCACTTAGCAATGAGAAAACAGGATACTGGTCAAGACTATTACATAGGTAAAAAAGATGATGTTAAGTCTGGTTCTGGTGCAATTGATCATGTTGCTTTTAATGCTGACGACATTGAAGGAATGAAATCTAAATTAGACAAAATTTCTATGGAATATACACATAGAAAAGTTCCTGGGTTTCCACTTGAACAGCTGTTTATAGATGATCCTGATGGTGTTAAAGTTGAGTTAAATTACGCCACATCTGATTAAAAAATTATTTAAGGGAGAATTAAATGCCTCATAAGTATGATGAAAAAATGTTTGATATTAAACATTTAAGAAAAACAGCTGAAAAACTTAAGAATTGGGGACGCTGGGGGCCAGATGATGAAATTGGAACTTTAAACTTTATAACTCCTGAAAAAGTTGTGGACGCCAGTAAGCTTATAAAAAAGGGAAAGCGTTTTAGTTTAGGATTAAATTTTGATAGACATGGTCCTCAAAAAGGAAGCTGGGGTAACAGGTTTAATCCAATTCACTTAATGCTTGCCACAGGTACAGATGCAGTTGCAGGTAGATTTGATGATTTTGGATTGAGATATGCTGACGATATGATCTCTTTACCACTTCAATGTGCAACTCAATGGGATGCATTGGCTCATATTTTTTATGATGATTATATGTGGAATGGATATGATGCAAAATTAGTCGACAGTGATGGTGCCCAAAAGAATGGCATAGAAAAAGTTCGAGCTGAGATGGCTGGAAGAGGTGTATTATTAGATGTTGCAAGATGGGCAGGAGTAGATTTTTTTGAAGATGGAATTGCTATTACTTCAGACGATTTGGATGAGTGTGCCAAATCTCAAAATGTTGAAATAAAACAAGGTGACTTTGTTATTGTGAGAACTGGTCAGATGGAACAAAGATTAGATTGTGGTGAATGGGGAGGATATGCTGGAGGCGATGCTCCAGGATTAGCCTTTGACACTGCAGAATGGATTTATGATAAAGAAATAGCAGCCATTTGTACTGACACATGGGGCTGTGAAGTTAGACCAAATGAGACTAAAGATGCCCAGCAACCATGGCATTGGGTTGTAATTCCTATGATTGGTATAACTATGGGTGAAATATTTTATTTAAGAGATTTAGCTGCAGATTGTAGTAATGATAAAGTCTTTGAATTCTTTTTCTGTGCGCCTCCTCTGCCAATCACTAAAGCTGTTGGATCACCAATAAACCCTATGGCAATAAAATAAACCAAGCATGACGCATTCTGCTACAATAATTGGCGGCTCTATGGCTGGATTGTTTGCTGGTAATGCTTTACGTAAAAAAGGATGGGACATTTCTATTCATGAAAAGGTCCCTGTTCCATTATCAGGGCGAGGAGCTGGAATAGCTACATATGACGAGTTAGCTGACTTAGTTTTTAAATCTACTGGGAATAATAATGTTTTGGGTACTAGTGCAAAGTCAAGAATTTCGTTGGACCAAAAAGGTAAAATTATAGCTAGTTACGACTACCCACAAGTCTATACAAGTTGGCAATATTTATTTTCTATACTCAGAGAAAAAATTGATAATAAAAATTATTTTATGGGTGACGACTGTACTGAGATTCATCACGGAAAAGAAAAAGTAACTGCAGTTTTTAATAATAAAAAAGAAAAACAATCTGATTTAATAATTATAGCTAATGGAATTAGATCAGAACTTAGAAGTTATGTAGACAATAAAGCCTCTCCTCAGTACGCAGGGTACGTAGGATGGCGGGGCGTAGTATATGAAGATCAACTGTCTCAGGAATCTTTAGAGACGCTTTCTAATTATTTTATAGTTGTTTTACCTTATAACCAACAAATTGCTGCTTATCCGATTGCAGGTGAAGGTAAGGATCCTTTTAAAAAAGGAAATAGAAGAATTAATTGGATTTGGTACAAACCCGCTAATACAAAAGATTTAAAATCTCTATTGTTAGGTAACTCTGGCCAACAATTCGTGGATAGTATACCTCCTAATGAAATACGTGATCAAATTGTCAAAGATTTATTTAAAGAAGCAGAAGATAAGCTTCCACCTCAATTGATTGAATTAGTATTAAAAACCTCACAACCTCTTATTCAGCCTATTTTTGATCTTGAAAGTGATAAGATGCTCAATAAAAGAGTGATTACTATTGGTGACGCCGCATTTACGGCAAGGCCCCATGTAGGAATGGGTGTTACAAAAGCAGCTTTAGATGCGTCTAGTTTATCAGAATATCTAAAAGGTGATGGTTATTTAGAAGAATTAACTGAATGGGAAGCATCTAGAGTTAAAAGTGGGAAGTTTCTTGTAAATAGAAGTAGGTTGTTAGGCAGATATCTCTCAGAACCTGAAAAAAAAGAAACACTTATAATGCCTGATGTTACAGATGTACTAAAAGATACTGCCATCAGCTTGAAAGACATCAAATCTGATTCAAGAAATTAAATATAATTAATTAATTTAAAAAAAATAATTAAAGTATTGTTTTAATTAAATTTTTCCAAGTGCCCTTAATATTTTTTCTGGGGTAATTGGCTGCGAGACAACCTCTTTCCCTAGCTGGTTCAAAGCATTATTAATTGCATTCATTATAACTGCTGGCGCACCACCTGTTCCTGCTTCACCAGCTCCTTTAGCTCCAATAATGCTCCTTCCAGAATTTGTGGTAACATGATCTACAATAATATCAGGCATTTCATATGCCATAGGCACTAAATAATCAGCCATAGTTGCATTTTGCATATTACCCTGGTCATCATAGACACACTCTTCGAAAAGAGCACCACCTATTCCTTGAATGACACCTCCTCTAATTTGTTCTTCAACTAATTTTGGATTAATTTGTGTTCCACAGTCTTCAACAGCCCAGAATTTATCTATTTTTATAATGCCAGTGTCCTGGTGAATAGAAACTTTACAACCCATAGCACTATTAGTAAAAACAAAAGGGATTCCCTCAATTAGAAAACTGGCAGTGGCCAACAATTCAGGGTTAGTTCCCTTAGGAAGTTCATGGCCTCTATAATATACTGTCTCAGCTAATTGTTGTAGAGTTATACCCTCACCTCCATTTTTTCTAATTACAGTATTGTTTTCAACGTCCAATGAATTTTTATCAGTTTGCATAATTGCAGCTGCAATATCTAATATATTGTCTTTAAGAGTTCTTGCTGCCTTTAGTACTGCCTCACCGCCAATTCCTGCTCCTCTTGATGCCCATGTACCACCACCATAAGGAGTTGCATCAGTATCACCTAAAGTGACCCTTACAGAGTCCATGGAAACACCTAGTTGGTCCGCAGCTATTTGTTTCATAATAGCCTCGGTACCTTGCCCTTGTTCTGTAATAGATGAAGACAGATGAATTGCACCAGAACCTTCTAGTCTTATTGATGCTCCGTCTTGAGAAGATATATGAGCGCCTCCAACACCATAAAATAAAGGACTAGGGTTAGTAACTTCACACATACTAATTACCCCATAACCAGAAAGTACATTTTTGTCTAAGTTTGCTATCTTTTCTTTTTCTATTTCCTGTATATTCATCATAGTTAATAATTTATCCATCGAAGCTTGATGTGATAAATCTTCTAAAGGTACTCCAGATGGAGTTTTATTTGGATAAGCATTATCAGGAATAAAATTCTTCTTTCTTATTTCAGAAAGACCAATGTCAATTTTATTTGCAGCCTTGTCTATCAAGGCTTCTGTAATAGCGACAGCAATAGGGTGACCAACTGCTCTATATTGACACATTGGCGTTTTATTTTGAAAAACAACAGTCCCCACTGCTTTATAATTTGGAATAACATAAGGGGCACCAGATAAATTCAATACTTGATTTGTCTCAATGGCAGACGTTCTTGGATACATACTAAATGGACCTATACCACTCAAGTCATTTATTTCCATCGCTAATATTTTGCCTTCTTTATCAATTCCTAACTTTCCACTTATTTTATGACAACGTGCATGAATATCAGTTGTAAAACTCTCTAATCTATCTGCAATAAACTTTATTGGACGTCCTAACTTTTTAGAAATTGCAGCCACAGCCATTTCATCAGGATATACATGAACTTTAATACCAAAAGACCCACCAACATCTCTACTTACTATTCTGACTAAACCTTCATTTATTTCTAAATGTTTAGCTATAATATGCTGCATCATGTGTGGAGCTTGACCATTATGATAGATTGTTATCTTACCTTCTGCTTTATTCCAGTCAGCCACAATACCTCTAGATTCTAGCGTAACACCAGTATGTCTAGCAAAATCAAGTGTTGTTTCTACTACTGCATGAGATGTTTCAAAAGCCTGATTTACGTCACCTTGATTAACAGTCCTTGTCCAAAAAAGATTACTTCCCAACTCGGGATGAATAATTACAGCATTATCATCTAAAGCAGTTTCCATATCTACTTGAGCATCTTTTTCTTCCCAATCAACTTCAATTAGTTCCAATGCGTCTTCAGCTTGTGCCCTATTATTTGCTATTACAACAGCAATAGGTTCTCCCTGCCATCTTACAATTTTCTCCGCTAACGGTGTCTGTTCAGGAGATCTCATTTCTCCTAAATGACCTAATGTGCCTACCCAAGGTGTACAATATTCATCTATTTCTTTAGATGTATAAACATCAAATACACCAAGTGATGTTTTGGCCTCTTCGACGTTTATTGACTTAATTTCAGCGTGAGCAAAGGGCGATCTTAAAAATGCAACGTGTAGCATTCTCGGCAAAACTAAATCATCAACAAACTGTCCACCACCTTCCAAGTGTTTTTTTGCATTTTCTCTTGGTAAACTTCTTCCTATATAGGAATTTGGTCTGTCCATAGATCCTAACTTTGGATTTTGATTTACTTTAATATCGTCCATAATTTACACCTTAATTAATTTCGTTAATAGATTCTTCAATTGCATCTACAATTGACTGGTAACCAGTACATCTACAATAATTCCCAGAGATTTCTGATCTTATTTCATCTCTACTTAACTTTTTTTTAGAAGATATTATTTCTTTAGTTGTCATAAGCATTCCTGGAGAACAAAAACCACACTGAAAAGCATTGTGTTTTAAAAAATTATTTTTAACTTTTTGCATAACTTCGTCATCAAAACCCTCTACAGTAGTTATAGACGAGCCATTGGCTTGTGATGCAAGGACAAGACATGACCTGACTGCCACACCATCCATTTCAATCGTACATGCCCCACATGCACCCTGCTCACATCCTAAATGTGTTCCAGTTAAACCTTGAGACCTTAAATAATCAGCTAAATGTTGTCTTGTTGGAACGGTTACATCGTCAAAATTCTCTCCATTTACAGAAAAAGATATGTTTACTGAATTTTTAGCCGACATTTATCTCTCCAATTTATTTAAAATCTTATTAATAAGTATTGTTGCCAAATGTAACTTCATTTCTGAACTGCTATTCAAGTCACCTGCAAAATCTATTTCAGATGCCAAAGATTTTTTTAATTTTTCATAATCATATCCGTTATCTATTACTAATCTTGCCGTATTTTGTGCAACATTAGGTTTATCACCTGTTGCAAAGTAAACGAGATCAAGATTATTGATTTTAGATTGATCAAGTTCTACTTTTGCCATTAAACCTGCCATAGCATAATCACCATGACGACGACAGACTTCATCAAAAATTAGATGTTGATTATGACTTAAAAAAGGATAACGAATAGCTGTAAGAATTTCATCTGACTTTAAGTCAGTTTCAAAAAGTCCAAGGTAAAAATCTTTTGCGTTGACAATTCTTTGACCTGATAATCCTGATAGTACTATTTCTGCATCCATTGCGACGGCAAATGCTGGCAGTTCAGCTGCAGGGTCACCATAGGCTATGCTACCACCATGAGTACCCTTATTTCTTATAGCTGCATGAGCAACCATTTTTAAAATATCAACTAAACACGGGTATTTTTCACGAACTAGATCGTTATTCATTACATCTGAATGTGTTGCTAAGGCTCCAATATTTATGAAATCACCTTCAATTTTAATTTCGTTTAAATTATTAATTTTAGAAATATCAATTAAACAACTTGGACTAGAAAGTCTCATATTTAAAGCTGGGAGAAGTGACTGTCCACCAGCAAGTATGACTGCCTCATCATCTTCAGACTTGTATTTTATAGCATCTTCAATATTTTGTGCTTCAAAATAAGAAAAATCTGGTGCCTTCATTTCTATTACCCCCACTAGAAAACAATATGTAAATATTTAATCATTAATCATTAATGGTATCAATAATTATTAAATCATATTTAATGATTTTACATATTTTAATTTATCATTTCAAATTAACACTTAATGTTTTATTGTTTGATTGTTCAATGAATTTCCGGGGGTATAAAATGAGTGATAATGTAGTTCATATGAAATTAGACGGGTCTTCAAAAAGCCATTCCAGGGCTGACATAATAGCAAGAGATGTTGAAAGTGTCATTGACGAACCTATTGCCAGAGGTGGCACTAACTTAGGCTTATCTCCAACTGAAACTCTTGTATCATCTTTACTGGGTTGTACAAACGTTATTACCCACAGAATAATGGACAAATTGGGTTTTACGATTAATAGCTTAGATATAAAATCTAAGACTCTTTTTAATAAAGACGGTGCTAGTTTGGTACAAGAAGTTGATATACCATTTCCTGAAATCACTTTGGATATAGATATATCAACAGATGCTTCAGAAAATGAATTAATTGAAGTAAAAAAACAATTAGCTATGTACTGCCCTATTGGAAAAGTTATTAGAAATAGTGGTACAGTTATTAATGAAAATTGGAATAAAATTAACTAGAGTAAGTTAATGAACAGACGAGATAGATTACATCACCAACCTATAATAAACAGACCTAAATTATACTTAAAAAATAATAAAAAAATAATTTTGTGGGTTATAGTAAATCTTGAAGTGTGGGATCCAGATTTACCACAACCTAGAAATATATTACCTCCTCCTATGAATGTCCCAATGTTACCCGACTTGCCTAATTGGTCATGGCATGAATATGGAATGAGAGTTGGCTTTTGGAGAATGTTTAAAGCTCTTAAGGATAGAGGCATCCCTTCAACTTTAGCTTTAAATGCAACTGTAGTAGATCATTATCCCGAAACGGTTGAAGCAGCAATGAAGGAAAATTGGGAACCTATGGGTCATGGATATATTCAGAGGCCAATGCACAAGGTCGAAAATCAATTTGTAGACATAAAGTCAGCTATTAAAAAAATTGAGGGCTTTACTAAGCAAGTCGTTATTGGCTGGGAAAGTCCAGGACTAACTGAAACTAATGATACATTAGATATCTTATCTGATAATGGTATTAAATATACAGCAAATTGGCCTGTAGATGACTTGCCACAAGACTTAAAGGTTAAAAGTGGTAAGAGGATGATAACACTACCCTATCCAATTGAAATTAATGATGTGGTTATGACTTCTGTCCAGGTTCATAAATCTGATGAGATTTTTACAAGAGGAAAATTACAATTTGATAGACTGTATAAGGAAACAGAAGAAAATACTAAGATAATGGCTATAAGTGTTCATCCTTATCTAACAGGAGTTCCCCATAGAATTGGTTTTTTTGAGAAGTTATTAGATTACGTCTTAGAACATGATGATGTTGAAATAATGACAGGTAAAGATATTTACAATTGGTATACAGAGCAGATTCCAGAGAATTCTTAAATTAATAAATAATGTTATAATATAACCTTCCTATATTTTCTCTTATAAACCTTGAAGTTTTGTTTAGTGATCCAATATCTGGAAGAAATGATAAAAGAGTAATATTTCTATTTTGATATTTAAAATCTACTGGATATGGAATTACATTAAATCCCTGCTTTTCAAACAAATATTTGGATCTGTGCATATGAAAAGCTGACGTTACTAGTATGATAGAGGAATTATTTGGAATAAGTTTTGTAACAGCAATACTTTCTTCATAAGTATTTTTGACTTTGTCTGTAACTAAAATCTCACCTGGTACAGATAAGGATATTGCCTTATCCTTAAGAATAAAACCCTCAGGCTTCCAATTCTCAGTCCACGGTAATTGACCCGCTGTAAATATTAACTTATTTGCTTTCTGTTGTTTAATTAAATCTATACCTGCAAAAAAACGATCTGGATCTGAAAATTCATAAGTTGAATACTTTTGATCACCTACTTGATGAAGCATTCCACTTAGCACAACAACAGCATCATTCTCTTTTACAAAAGATATAGGTATTGGCTTGTATGGGGATTCCAACTTTTGAGCAAGATAATTACCTACAAAAGGATTCGTAGAAATTAATAGAATTAATAAAGATAAAAAAACATAAAATTTTCTTCGATTAAAGAAAAAAATGATTAATAGGATTAGCACAATTCCTAAAGGAGACAAAAAGAAAGGTAATATTTTGTGCAAATAAATCAAATATAACAACTATTTAAGTTATAATATAAATCAACTATATCATATTAGGGTGGAATTTAAATAGTTTTATTTGTTAACAACCCATAGCCGCCGTCACGTACTGTCCTTATTGGATCTAAATTATCATCAGAGACAGATTTTAAAGATTTTCTTAAACGGCTCATATGAACATCAACAGTTCTTTCTTCAACATACACTCCATGACCCCATACTTGATCTAAAAGATTACCCCTTGAAAAAACATGGCCTGGACGTTCCATTAATAATGAAAGTAATTTAAATTCTTTAGGACCTAATTTTACATTTTTATTATGATATGCAACAGTCATTTCACTTAAAGAGAGTGTCAAACCATTATGTTGTAAAACATCATTTACAAGTGAAGGTTTAGAACGTCTTAACAAAGCTTTAACTCTTGAAATAAATTCTTTTGGAGAAAATGGTTTAGATATGTAATCGTCTGCCCCAGTATCTAAACCAAGAGACTTATCTGAGTCTTCGCTTCTAGCACTTAAAATTATTATAGGTATTTGTTTGGTTTCAGATCTAGATCTTAGAGTTCTGCATACATCAATGCCAGACATTTTTGGCATCATCCAATCTAAAATTATTAAATCAGGAGAATGATTTTCAATCAACTCAATAGCCTCTTTGCCATTTGTAGCTTTGATAATAGAATACCCAGCATTAGTTAAATTGAAGGACATCAACTCTAATTGATTAGGCTCATCATCTGCTATTAAAATGTTTGCATTCATGTTGAATTCATATCTTTAAATAAAGCTATATGATTTTTTATTTCTTTAATACCAATTTTTTAAACTTATGAAATTAATATTTATAAAGAAGTTATGCTTAATAAATAATAAATAGTACCTGCAATTGTTGCTGATGCAGGGACTGTTATTATCCAAGCAGCACCGATTGAATATGCAAAGTTTCTTCTAACTAATTTCCTTTTGGCTCTTGAAGTTGATGATGTGTTTCTTTCTGGATTTTCTCTAAACTCTCTTAAAAAACCAATTCCAAAAATAGCCCCTATAGCGATATGTGTAGAGCTAACAGGCAACCCTAGAGTTGTAGCGATTAGAACTGTAATTGCTGAAGATAAAGCTACGCAGTAAGCTCTAGGTGCATTTAATCTAGTTATTTTTTGACCTACTGTATTTATTAACTTAGGGCCAAACAACAATAGTCCTAAAGCAATACCTATTGCTCCAATAACCATCACCCATAATGGAATAGACACTTTTGCAGCAATACCTTCATTTGGTGTGAATGTGCTAACTATTGCAGCAAGTGGACCTACAGCATTAGCTACATCGTTAGCACCATGAGCAAAACATAGAAGCGCAACACCAAAAAGAAGAGGTAAATGAAATAATTTATAAATATCTTTTTTCTTATTTTCTAAAGATTTAACTTTATTTTTTATATATGGCTTAGAAAGAAAATATGCCAACATCATAAAAATAACAGTGTATAAATAGACTTCATAAATACTAAATTTGTAAATTTTTTTGAGCCCTTTTAGAGCCATGTATGCTGTAAAAGCACCAGCCATCAAAGAAATTAAAATTGGAACCCATTTAGTCGCGGCTTTTCTTTTATCTTTAACATTTAAAATTTTTACAATTATTAAGTATAATAATAGCGCAGCTACCATACCCCCAAAAACAGGAGAAATAACCCAACTAGCTGCTATAGCAGCCATTGTACCCCAATTAACAATCGAAGCTCCCGCTACTGTTAGACCTGCTCCAAGAATACCACCTACAATGGAATGTGTTGTCGATACTGGTGAATTAAAAAAAGTTGCTAAATTTATCCAAAGAGCAGCAGCTAATAATGCACTTAACATTAGATATCTAAAATCTGTTGTAGTTACAGAATCTCCTGGTGATATTATGCCCTTAGAAACAGTGCTAACCACATCTCCTCCAGCCAATAACGCACCAGAACTTTCACAAATTGCTGCAATAACAACTGCAGTACCCACAGAAATAACTTTTCCACCTACTGCTGGTCCCATATTGTTAGCAACATCATTTGCACCAATATTAAGCGCCATATATCCACCAACCATTGCAGCAGCAACTAAAATAAAAGTTTGCTCGCTTCCTAAAGAAATATATTGCTCAACAATCACTGCAACTAATATTAAAAAAATTGCTGCTATGCCTAATAATATTAAGAATTTTTTTTGTTCGATTAATTTGCCTTGGGAATAAGCTAATCGCCTTAGATCGTTAACGTATCTGTAATCTGTTTTATTAGTATTATTATTCACTGAGCAACCCCTTAATATTTATTATGAAATCGTCTTAAATGTTAAATATTACGTTTTTATTACAGTTTTAATTTATTATTGGAAAAGTGATTGAGAAGTTTGTTTCTTCATTAGGAATGCTGTTTATAGATAATTGTGCTCTATGCTTGATTAGAATATGCTTTACAATTGCTAAGCCAAGACCAGTACCACCTATTTTCCTTGACCTTGCTTTATCAACACGAAAAAATCTCTCAGTAAGCCTTTCAATATATTTATCAGGTATTCCTTCTCCACTATTAATAATACTGACTTTGATCTCTTTATTTTTTTCCTGTTCAATCCTCACTATGACATTAGTATTATCAAAACCATATTTGATGGCATTTTCTAATAGATTTATGAATACTTGGTTAATTTCATCAATATCTCCGCTTATAAAACAATTTTTTTTAGGATCATCTCTTAAGTCGTCAATTAATATTTTATTTTCTTCTTTTAACCCTTTTTCATTAATGGATAAAATAATATGTTTGATTGGGTCTATAAGTGAAATAGTTGTGTTAGGTGTAATATGTTCTTCTGTTTCAACTTTTGACAAAGATAAAATATCATCTATTAATCTATTCATTCTTTTAGATTCTTCATCCATTATTTTTAAGAACTTATTCCTAGTTTCTTCGTCTTTTACGTTGCCACTTAATAAAGTTTCTATAAATCCAACAAGACTAGTTAGTGGCGATCTTAGCTCATGACTTACATTAGCTACAAAATCACGTCTTACTTTTTCAAGATTTCTTTGTGATGTCATATCAAGAAAAAGAATTGCAAATAAATTATCTTCAATTTTTTTAACTTTTATTATTAGAGATCTTTTTAATATGTCACTTGTTTGAAAGTGAAATTCTTCATTTAAATTATTTTTTTGGTTACTTTCTTCTAGATTTTTAAATTCAGCAATTTCTATAAATTCATAAATATTTCTGTTATTTAGTTTTTTATTTAGAAATTGCCTGGCTACATCATTAGATGAAATTATAAGACCACTTTCATTGCATAATATCAGACCATCTTCTAAAATTTGACTTAAATTATCAATATTTGATGGTATGTTTATATTATTCATTCAATAGAAATCCTTGAATATTAATAAATCTGTAATGATTATGATGTAAATAAAGCTTATAATATTTTAACGAAACATTAAATAATTTAAATTGAGAATAAAGATTATGATTAGTAGGACAAAAAATGACTAATATAGCCATTAACGGTATAGGTAGAATAGGTAAGTTAGTTTTAAAATTACTTATCCCAAATAATTATAAAGTAACATATTTAAATGAACTTAATGGAAATCCTTCTTCTCTATTACACAGTCTAGAGTTTGATAGTATTCATGGTAAATGGGACGCTAGCTTTAAACTAGATAATGAAAAAATTTCAATTAACAAAAAAAATATTCAATCAACGTTCCAAAAAAATATTGAAAACTTAGATCTAAACAACATTGATATTTTAATCGATTGCACTGGGGCACATAATAACTCGTCAGATTTAAAAAAATATTTTGACAAAGGTGTAAAGAAAGTTGTTGTATCAGCTCCTGTAAACGAGGAAAACATTGCAAATATAGCTTATGGTGTTAATCAAAACATATATAACCCAAATAAACATAATATAATTACAGCAGCAAGTTGTACTACCAACTGCATAGCCCCTATTATTAAAGTAATACATGAAAATATAGGCATAGTTCACGGCTCTATAACAACAATTCATAATTTAACAAATAGCCAAACATTAGTTGATATTCCCCAAAACAATCTTAGGAGGGCCAGGTCTGCAGTTAATAACTTAATTCCAACAACTACTGGATCTGCCAAGGCTATTTCACTTATATATCCTGAACTCAAAGGTAAGTTAAATGGCCATGCCGTAAGAGTACCTTTATTAAACGCATCCTTAACTGACTGCGTCTTTGAAATGAAACGTCCTGTTAATGAAAACGAAGTCAATACCATGCTTAAAAACTCAAGTGAAAATGAACTTAAAGGTATTCTTGGATATGAAGATCGTCCATTAGTATCAACTGACTTTGTTAATGACCCAAGGAGTTCAATAATAGACGCCCTATCAACAATGGTAATAAACAAAACTCAATTAAAATTATATGCTTGGTATGATAATGAATGGGGATATGCAAACCGATTAGTCGATATTGTTGGTATGGTTAGTAAAACTATTTAAAAATGATTAAAACACTAAATAATAATGAAGTCTCTTTTGTTCTGGTAACATTATCTTACTGGTTCTTTATGCTTACTGATGGGGCATTAAGAATGTTAGTTCTCCTTCATTTTCATATACTAGGCTTTAGCCCACTTCAATTAGCATATTTATTTTTATTATACGAATTCTTTGGCATGGTAACGAACCTGACAGCAGGATGGATTGCAAGAAAAATTGGTTTAAATATTACACTATTTAGTGGGATGATTTTACAAATAGTTTCATTATTACTTTTAACTCAAGTTGATAAAAGTTGGAGTATAACCTCATCAGTTATTTTTGTTATGGTTACACAAGGTTTGTCTGGTATAGCAAAAGATCTAACTAAAATGAGCTCTAAAAGTTCTGTAAAATTATTAGCGCCAGATAAAAATAACAAATTATTTCAATGGGTTACATTAATGACTGGATCTAAAAACGCAGTTAAAGGATTTGGCTTTTTACTTGGGTCAATTCTGCTTTCTTTTTTAGGCTTTCAATCGTCTTTGATATTAATGGCCGGATTACTTTCAATAATTTTAATACTCGTTTTTGTTTATTTAAATAATGATTTTTCAAAAATTAAAAAAGATTTAAAATTTTCTGATGTATTTTCAAAAAATAAAAATATTAATTACCTTAGCTTTGGAAGAGTTTTTTTATTTGGAGCCAGAGATACATGGTTAGTTGTTGGACTTCCAGTATTTTTATATTCTATGATGTCTGACGGATCAATTGACGCTAATAAAAAAGCATTCTTTGTCATTGGAACATTCATGGCTGTATGGACTATTTTTTATGGCTTTGTACAAGGTGTAACACCTAAAATCTTATCTCAAAATGAACCACTTGGTAAGCAAACAAAGTATTGGGCTAGTTTGCTCATAGGCGTCCCAATTATATTGATATTATTAAGTTTATATTTTGAAGAGTATAAGCTTTATATAACTATATTTTTTCTTTTCATTTTTGGATTTGTGTTCGCTGTAAACTCATCATTACATTCTTTTTTAATATTAAAATATACAGATAAAAACAGAGTAACACTTGATGTAGGCTTTTATTATATGTCCAATGCTTTTGGAAGGCTTATAGGCACTTTATTGTCAGGATTATCGATACAGTTTGGGGGATTTTTAACCTGTATTTTTATTACAGCATTAATGCTTGCCTTAAACAGACTGTCGATGGAAAAGCTGGATTTAAAAAATATATAATTTAAATGTTAATTGAAGGTTTCTACATCAATAGATTTTTTAGATAAACTTGATTGATAAATAGCTTCTAAAACAGCGATATTTTGAAATTTTTCAATATCTTTAAATATATATTCATCTTCTTTATTAATTGCATCTACAAAATTATTAATATTAGCAGAAACTGTGTCCGTCCAATCAAAATTTTCCTCTTTAACAGATCCGTCATTCATTACAATCTTCATAAATGAAGGTCCAGGAGTATCCGGATGTGAACTATCAACTAATTCTACCCATCCATTCTCTCCCCATATAGTTATCCTTTGATAATGAGGTGTTTTAAGAATTGCTGTGATTTGTGTACTTAGACCAGATTTATGATTAAGACTTGCTGAAACAACATCGCCTGTTTTGTACTTAAGTGCTCTTTGTGCAGTTGAAGCAAACACACTTTCTACAGGACCAAACAACCATATCATTAGATCAGTTAAATGCACTCCCATCCCAGTCATACCAGCTGCAGGTGCATATTGTGGATCTGTACGCCAATTATCTAATGGAAGATTTGCTAATTTATTATGACTAAAATGCCCTTCAGCAAACATAATGTTACCCAAAGAGTTGTTATTTATTATTTCTTTAAGTTTTTGCCATCCTTTTTCAAAACGTCTTTCATGGCCAACCCCGAGTATGACTTTATTCTCATTACACATATCAATCATTTTTTTTACTTCTAATGATATTAAAGACAGAGGCTTTTCACAGAAAACATGAACACCCAAGTTTGCTACTTTTATAGTTTGATCCATATGAAATGAATTAGGAGTACAAAGTATTATTGCATCTATAGTTTGTTCATTAAAAGCATCGTCAAAATTAGAAAAAATTTTTAAGTTTTTGTCATCTGCAAGTTTAAGTGCATCTTCATCAGGATAAGGATCAATTAAGTTAACTATCTTCACCTTAGACGATGAAGATAGTCTATTAATCATAACTTTTCCCCACCAACCTAAACCTGCAATTGAGACTTTAGTTTCCAACTTATCTTTTTTTCTTTAAGGGGATGGAATCAATTGATCATTTTGAGGCACAAGCCAACCTTTTTGTACAGCAGGCCTATCCATCATTTCCTTATACCACCTGGTGACATTAGGAAATTCATTTAAATCAATTTCTTGCCAATCAAATCTTGCTGTCCAAGGCCATATGGAAATATCAGCAATACTATATTTCTTACCAGCTATATATGGATTTTCACTAAGACGCTTATCCATAACACTATATAATCTTCTGGCTTCTTTTGAGTATCTTTCTTCAGCATATGATGACTTACCTTTGTTGTATTTGACAAAGTGATGAACCTGACCAAACATAGGCCCTACTCCTCCCATTTGCCACATGAGCCATTCTATTGTCCTATAATATTCATCAGTATTTGATTTATTTATTAGCGTTCCACTTTTTTCAGCTAGATAAATTAAAATAGCACCTGATTCAAAAAGTGAGTAATTATTATTATCTCTGTCAATGATTGCAGGTATACGATTATTTGGTGAAATTTCTAAAAAATGAGGTTGGAATTGTTCATCTTTTCCAATGTTTATAGGAAAAACATTATAATCAATTCCAGTTTCTTCTAGCATTATAGACACTTTCCTACCGTTAGGTGTCTGCCAACTATATAGATCTATCATTATTTAATCCTTATTTTAAAGTGTAATTACAATGCCACCTTTTGTTTTTCTGCCTTCAAGTAAGTTATGAGCTTCAACAATTTTTTCTAGCGGCATTTTATCATGAATAGCTACTTTTAATCGTCCATCTGCAATTCTGCTGTAGAGTTGATAAGAAGCATCATTATATTCCTCTCTATTTGCAATATAAGTGAATAAGGTAGGCCTTGTTACAAAAAGAGAGCCCTTAGCAGATAGTAAAGCTAGATTAAAATCAACTATTGGTCCCGATGCCTGACCAAATAATGCCCATAATCCCCTTGGTTTAAGGCAATCCATTGAACCTGGAAAAACAGACTTAGCTACACTATCGTATACTACGTCGCATTTTTTGTTGTCTGTAATAGACATTACTTCAGCTACAAAATCGTTGTCATTATAATCAATAACATGATGATAACCGGCTTTTTTAGCTGCTTCTGCTTTTTCTGGGCCACCAACAGTTCCGATCATAGTTGCACCTATTTCACGTCCCCATTGCCCCATTAATTGACCAACACCTCCTGCAGCTGCGTGAACCAATGCTGTCATGCCACTTTCTAACTTAAATGTTAAATGAAGCAAATAGTGAGTGGTTAAACCTTTTAGTGTACTTGCGACGACATCATGATCATTAACATCCACTTTAAGTTCAACTGCATGAGCTGCATTTATCAGAGCGTACTCTGCATAAGCTCCAACAGGAGTAACATATGATACTTTATCACCCTCTTTTAAGAAGTTGACATCTTGTCCAACGGAATGAATGTGACCTACACCTTCAGAACCAGGTATTTTAATCTTTTCCTGATTAGGCCATGGATATAGTCCACTTCTGAAATATGTATCTAAATAATTTAGTCCGATAGCAATATTTTTTACGACAATTTGGCCTGGACCTGGAGACGGAATATCTGTCTCTACAGGACGCATATTTTCCGCAACACCAAAATCTGTAAGCTCAATAACTCTTTGTTTCATAAACCCCCCCTAAATTATTTACAAAGAAAGCATTACATTTTATAAATATTAAAATCAATATTTTATAATTAATTAACTTGTAAAATTTATAATTATAATTATCTCTACTATAAACTATTCAGGAGAATTAAATGAGTTTAGTACTTTCAGACCTCCCTTACGCCATAGATGCTTTATCTGATCATGGCATGAGTAAAGAAACAATGGAATATCATCACGATATTCATCATAAAGCCTATGTTGATAATGGAAACAACCTATTAAAAGGTACCGAGTGGGAAAATAAAAGCTTAGAAGAGATTATTGTTGGGACTTATGATTCTAGTAATGTTGCTCAAAGCGGTATTTTTAATAATGTATCTCAACACTGGAACCATGAACAATTTTGGCAAATGATGGGTCCTTCAAAGGTTAGCATGCCGTCTGAATTAGAAAACGCTATAACAAGCTCTTTTGGAAGTGTTGATAAATTTAAGGAAGATTTTTGTAACGCTGGTGCAACACAATTTGGTTCAGGTTGGTGTTGGTTAGTTAAAGATAAAGATGGCAGCTTAAAGGTAACTAAGACAGAAAACGGTGTTAATCCTGTTTGCTTTGGACAAACAGTATTATTAGGATGTGATGTATGGGAGCATTCTTACTATATTGATTTTAGGAACAAAAGACCAGTATACTTAAAGAATTTTGTAGATAATTTAGTTAACTGGGAAAATGTTGCATCTAGACTTTAAAAAGTTTTAATTAGAAGGAACTTAATGTAGTTCCTTCTAGTTTTTTTCCATAATAATATCAAAATTTAAATAATAGCATTTTTGATTATTATCCTCATCGAAACCTTCATCTAATTCCCTTATTAAACTCTTCTTCACTGCAAAAACAGTATCACTCTCTAAATATTTATCACCGTCTATGAATACGTGAGTTACTAGATCTTTGTAGCCTTCAGCTTTAACCATAAAGTGGATATGTGCAGGTCTATATGGGTGTCTATCCAAATTATTTAAAAGATCTCCTACAGGACCATCAACAGGGATTGGATAATATTGTGGTTTTACTGTTCTAAATAAATAAGATCCATCTTTAAGGGATGATAAAGTAGCTCTTAAATCAACTACATCACCATCTTTTTGAACATCATATAAACCGTCAGGACCTGATTGCCAAACTTCAATTGATGCTCCTGGTATTGGATTTTTATCTATATCCATAATATTACCTAAAACTATACAGCTATCTCCTACAACACTTTTAGCTATATTTTCACCGTTAGTAACCTTCGGCGACGGTGTATGAAATGGTCCTAAAACGGTAGTCTCAGTTTCATCCTTCGACTTGCGATTATTTATAGCATCTAGTAACATTGAAACTCCCAAGACATCAGATAAAAGTATAAATTCCTGTCTTCTATCATCACATTTTTGACCTGTTTTAGTTAAAAACATAATTGCCTTCATCCATTCATCTTCTGTTGGTTCAACTTCTTTTACAAATTGATGCAAATGGGTAATAATAGAGTTCATTATCTGCTTAAGTCTTTTGTCTTTTATTTTTGCAAAACTGCTTAAAACAGCATCAGTTGCATTATTTTCATTGAAATCCATAAATTATCTCCCATTGAATTTATGTTTAAAATGTTAAAATATTATTTATGATTTAAAATATTAGTAAAGTTTTTAATGGAGTTTTAAATGAAGACTTGTTTGGGTATTATTGGCGGATCAGGACTATATGATTTAAAAAGTCTTGAGAAGACTAAATGGATTGATGTAACAACTCCATGGGGAGAACCCTCTGATCAAATCCTTTCAGGAGAAATAAATGGATTACAAATTTATTTTTTGCCAAGACATGGAAGAGGTCATTATCATTCCCCATCAACTGTCCCTTATAAACAAAACATCTTTGCGCTTAAAAAGTTAGGAGTAACAGACATTTTATCAGTGTCAGCTTGTGGAAGTTTAAGAGAAGATTTAGCACCAGGTGATTTTGTACTTGTAGATCAGTTCATAGATAGAACTTATTTAAGAGACAAAAGTTTTTTTGGTAAAGGATGTGTTGCACATGTCAGTTTAGCTCACCCAACCTGCAACAAATTTAGTGACATAATCCTTAAAATAGGTAAAAAAATTAATATTAAAATTGTTTCAGGTGGTACCTATATGACTATGGAGGGTCCTCAATTCTCAACCTTAGCTGAATCAAAACTTTATAAAGATAACTGGAAATGTGATGTCATTGGTATGACAAACATGCCTGAAGCAAAATTGGCAAAAGAAGCTGAAATATGCTACGTATCTTTATCAATGGTAACAGATTTTGACTGTTGGCACCCTGACCATGAGTCAGTAGAAGTTTCCGATATCATTAAAACTCTAACAGAAAACTCTTCTAAAGCTCAAAAAATAATAGAAGCTTTACCTGACTTCTTGAAATCAGACAGAAACCTTTGTGGCTTAGGTTGTAATAATGCATTAGATAACGCTATTATTACTGCTCCTGAAAAGAGAGATAAAGATTTAATTCAAAAGTTAGACGTTATTCTTGAAAGAATAAATCAATTAAAAATTTAGGAAGATAAATGGATAAAATTAAAAATGCTATAAGAACGATACCTGACTTTCCTATAGAAGGTATAATGTTTCGTGATGTTACAACTTTGTATTCTAACCCTGAGGCAATGAAAGAGGTTATTGATTTAACTTGTGATTACTGGAAAAATAAAGGCATAACTTGTGTTGCTGGTATTGAAGCAAGAGGCTTTATAACGGGAAGTATTATTGCAAATACTTTATCTCTGCCTTTTATTCCTATAAGAAAGAAAGGTAAATTACCACATGATACTTTAAGTCAGGAATATCAACTAGAGTATGGGACAGCGACTATTGAAATACATACGGATGCTATGAACAAAAATGATAATGTCTTAATAGTTGACGATTTAATAGCAACTGGTGGAACTGCCGTCGCAAGTATCGAGTTAATTCATAAATTAGATGCCAAAGTTAGTGGCTGCACATTTATTATTGATTTGCCAGAGTTAGGAGGGAAAAAGAAGATCGAAGACAAAGGAATTGAAGTCCAATCACTTTGCGATTTTGAAGGTCATTAGTTTCATCTTAAACTAGCCTCAATATTTCCTCCATCAACTGTAAGAACATGAGCAGATGTTCTTTCGCTTTTAGCTAATGATAAAAATCCTTCAGCCACATGTTTTGCTTCAACTTCTTTTGAGAGTAAATTACCGCTCATATATTTGTTTTCGTCAATTCCTCTACTTTTGGACCTGCTTTTAATCATTTTAGGTGTCAGTAAACCAGATCTTATTTTATCTGCGTTAACACCATTCACGCTTATATCAAATTCTCCTAATTCTAATGCTAATTGTTTTAACAAAAACATTAGGGTTGCTTTTGGCAATCCATATGCACCAAAATTTTTGCCTGGATTTACGGCTTGCTTCGAAACATTAAAAAGAATTTTTCCACCAACAGATTGATTGATAAAAACTTTAGATACCTCTTTTGCAAGGTTTAAATGTGCAAAGAAATTTAATTCAAAACTTGTTTTTAAGTTTTCTATTTTAAGATTTAAAATTGAAGACTCAAAAGCATATCCAGCATTTGAAATCAGAATATCAATTCCACCAAATTTCTCCAAACAAGTATTAATTATTTTTTTTGATGCATTAGAATTTGTAAGATCAGATTGAAAACATACACAATTATTATTCATTAATTTTTGCGTTTCTTTAAGATTTTTAATATCTTTATCAACTAAAAATAAGTTGGCTCCATTTAAATTAAATAATCTAGATATTTCTCTTCCAATTACACCAGCTGCGCCAGTTATTATTACAGTTTTACCCTTAATCATAGAAGGTGAAGACTTTTTAATTTTTGCTTGTTCAAGAGACCAATATTCTATATCAAATTGATCTTTTTCTTTAATTGGAAAATAACCACCAAGAGCTTCGCCTTTATTTATTACTTGTATGTTTTGGACAGCAATATCTGCAACAAGTGATGCCCCTTTTTTATCTCCTCCTATCCCTATCAAACCAATGCCAGGAGCCCAAATAACATTGGGATTAGGATTTAACATTTTTAATTTATTTTTAAATCTTTTTTCGTTTCGTTTAAAGTAACTTACATATTCGTTTCGAAAATTATCTAGCTTAGTTATTATTTCTTTTTTATCAAAATTTTTTGATAAAACTAGAGGATTACCTTTAATCCTTATAACATGATCTGGAGAAGCTACACCACGTTTTGATAATGTATGAATATCTTTATTCATTAAAAAATTATTTATTTCTTTGTCATTTCTAATATCGAGTGTCGGGACAAAGTTATAATCTTTACTATACTTTTGAATATTTCCTCTAATTTCAGACAAAAAGTTTAATTTTTTACAATTTAGAGTTTTAATTTTTAAACCAACATAATGTTGCTTTTGTAAATTTTTATTGATCCATTTTTCAACTTTATTGGTATGCCTAATAACTCGATCATAAGACTCCTTAGCAGAATTTCCCCAAGTAAAATGACCATGATTTAAAAGCAATAAACCTTCACAATTTTTCTGACAATCAAAAATATCGGCTGCTTTTTTTGCTAAATCAAACCCAGGCATAATATAGGGAACAATAGCTAACTTCGTACCAAAAATTTCTTGAACAATTTTTTTATAGTCAGGTAAGTTAGCTAAGACCAAAAATGGCGTTGCATGAGTGTGGTCAACAAATTTATGAGGTAAAAATGCATGTAGGAGTGTCTCAACAGAAGGATTTGGCGATGTGGATTTTAACAAGTTAGACCTTTGTTGATTGACCATATCTTCATCTGATAAATTTTTTAATTTTCTGAGTTCTAAAAGTGGAGACAACTTGATTGCAGGCAAGCCCTCAGCTTCTATTGTTTCAAGATCCCATCCTGATCCTTTTACACATATTACATCTATATATTCATTAAAAATATTTTTTATCTTAGTTTTGCAAGATGTATTTCCTCCTCCATGCATAACTAAATCTGGAACTGAACCTATTAATCTGGATGTATAAACTCTTGATCCTAAATCAACTCCATATTCCGATTTTCCTAAAGGATTTATAAATTGTTGTTCACTTTGTTCATTCCAAAAGTTTTTATACATGTTATATATTACCATAAGATAATTTTTTCAAATTTTGCAATGAAGCATAATTTGCATCAAATATTCCATGTTCGGTAATTAACCCTGATACTAATCTTGAAGGTGTCACATCAAATGCAGGATTTCTGCTTTTTGTTCTTTCTGGAGCTATATCAACTTTTATGATGTTATTTGAAGTATCTCTACCTTGAACATAATTAACTTCACTTGGATCCCTCTCCTCAATAGGTATATTCTTAACACCATCTTTAATATTCCAATCAATGGTTGAAGATGGTAAGGCAACATAAAAAGGAATATCATTATCATAAGCTGATAAAGCCTTTAAATAAGTTCCAATTTTATTACAAACGTCACCATTGGACGACGTTCTGTCTGATCCTACTAATACCAAATCAATCTCATTATGCTGCATTAAATGACCACCAGCATTATCAACAATAAGATCGTGACTTATATCATTATGAGATAATTCCCAAGTTGTTAATTGTGCCCCCTGGTTTCTAGGTCTGGTTTCATCAACAAAAACATGAATGTTCGCGCCTTTTTCTTTAGCATAATATATTGGGGACGTAGCTGTACCCCAATCAACAGTAGCTAGCCAACCAGCATTACAATGAGTTAATATATTTATTTTATCATTATTCTTTTTATTAATTATATTTTTAATTATTTCATAACCATTTTTACCTATTTGGTTATTAGATTGAATGTCCCTTTTAAGAATATCCTTTGCTTTACCTAATGCTATCTCTGCTCGATTGTCTTGATCAGCTTTAATTAACAACTCATACATAATTTTAACTGCCCAGTGTAAATTTACAGCTGTTGGTCTTGTCGATAATAATATTGATTTCGTTTCTTCTAACGATTTATCTGAACTATCATACTGCATTGATTTAGCAAAACCAAAAGCTGCCGTAACTCCTATCAAAGGTGCACCTCTTACCCACATATCTCTAATTGAAACGGCAAAATCATTAATTGTTGTAAGTTCTACAATTTTAAATTCATGAGGTAGCCATCTCTGATCAATTATAAAAACTCGATTATCTTTTTCAATCCATATTGAAGTGTATTTTTTTCCATTTACATTCATTATAACTCCGTCTAAATATGAATTTTTATCATGTTTTATTTTAAAATTAAATTATAAATTAGGTTAGAATTATTTTTGACATATTTAGTTCCACATTCACCTTCAAAAAAAATAGTTTTGAATAATTCAGGATTATTAAATGGACTTAAATTCTTGGTCAAAGATATGTGTGATATCAAAGGTTTTAAAACTTCGTGTGGAAATCCTGATTTTTTTAATAATTGTAATCCAGCTAATGATTATGCCCCATTTTTAAAAAATATCCTTAATGAAGGAGCAAGTTTAAATGGTATTACAGTATGTGATGAGTTCTTTTACTCTCTAATAGGTGAAAATAAGTATTACGGCACACCTGTAAATCTTAATGCACATGGTTGCGTTCCTGGTGGATCTAGCTCAGGGTCAGCAGCTGCTCTTACTACTGATCTTTATGATTTTTCTATAGGTTCTGATACAGGTGGCTCAGTAAGAATACCAGCATCTTTTTGTGGTTTAATTGGAATGAGGCCAACTCACAATAGAATAAACACGAAAGGAGTTTATCCAATGGCTCCTAGCTTTGATACAGTAGGTTGGTTTGCTAATAATGAAGAAATTTTTCAAAAAGTTGGGGATGTACTATTAGATAAAATGAATAAATCAGATGTTACTTTTAAACAATTTGTTATTGCAGAAGATCTCTTAGAACTTTGTGATGGAGAAGTCCAAGATAATTTTAATAGTTATATAAAGAATAATTTACCAAGTATTGATAAAAATCGTTTATCTAAAATAAGTAAAGATATTATTGCTGATAATTTTAGGATTCTTCAAGGTAATGAAGTTAAAACAAATATTATTCCTTGGATAGAAAAGAATAAACCTAAGATATCTCCTGAAATTAAAAGTAGAATTGATATGGCTTCTAAAATTACAAACATAGAAGTTAATAAAGCTCTAGCATTTAGAGAAAACCTTATAGATGAAATTAAAAACTCTTTACCAGAAGGTACTATAGCAGTGTTTCCTACAGCTCCATTTTCTGCTCTTAAAAGTGGCCAAGATGACGAGAGTTTAGGTTCTTTTAGAAAAAGATTGATGGAACTAACATCAATTGCAGGCATGACCTCAAGACCACAAATATCAATACCAAAGTTAAAAGATAAAACTGGTCCTGTGGGTATTTCGTTATTAGGATGGCAATATAGCGATGAAATATTATTGAATAAATTAGTAGAAATTTAAAAAGGATATAAAATGACACGAATTAAAGACTGGAAAGTAGAAGATTTAACTAGTGAACAAAAAGAAATTCATGATGCTATCATTAATGGTCCTAGAGGTCATGTTGTTGGGCCATTAAGAGTATGGTTAAATAATCCTGGACTTGCTAGAAGTGCTCAAACTGTTGGTGCATATGCAAGATATGAAACTTGCTTATCAAAAGGTTTATCTGAACTTGCTATAATCGTAACAGGAAGAGTTTGGTCTTCTGCATTTGAATGGGAGCATCATGCACCCCTCGCTATTGAAGGAGGCATTGATCCAAAACATGTTGAAACTATTTCGCTTGGTAAAAAACCAATCTTTGAAAATCCAGAACAAAATGCAGTATTTGACTTTGCAGCAGAGGCTAATATTCTCAAAAATGTTTCTGACAACACGTACAAAAGACTTGTTGATTTACTTGGAGAAAATGCAGCAATTGATATAGTCGGCATTTGTGGCTATTACAGTTTGATATCTATGACACTTAATGTATTCAAGGTCCCTAATGACACCGACAAATGGCCACTACCAGAAGTAATAGATTTTTCAGAAATGGTAAAAAGCTAACTATTACTTGGAAAGGTATATTGCGCTCCTGTATGTTGACCTGAAGGCCACCTTCCAGTCACAGTCTTCAGTCTTGTGTAGAACCTTACTGCTTCCATACCATATACTCCATGCCCACCAAAAGCAGATCTTTTCCAGCCTCCAAAAGAATGATAAGCAACAGGAACAGGAATAGGCACATTAATTCCTACCATTCCAATTTGACATTCATTTGCAAACTTTCTTGCAACTCCACCATTTGAAGTGAAAATGGCTGTTCCATTACCGTATTCATGCTTATTTACTATATCAAGAGCGTAATCGAAAGTGTCTGCTCTTACCATTGATAAGACAGGACCAAAAATTTCTTCCTTATAAATAGACATATCCGTTGTAACATTATCAAAAAAGGAACCGCCGATGAAAAAACCATTTTCATAACCTTGAAGTTTCAAATTTCTTCCATCTACAACCAAGTTAGCCCCCTCATCAACACCCTGGTCGATATATCTTTTAACTTTTTGTAAATGATCAGAAGTAACCAATGGACCCATTTCTGAATCAGGATCAAGTCCAGGACCTATTTTTAAATTTTCAATCTTAGGTTTAACTATCTCTTTTATCTTATCGCCTGTGTCTTTACCTACAGGAACTACAACTGAGATTGCCATACAACGTTCACCTGCAGATCCAAAAACAGAACCCATAATAGCATCTCCTACCATCTCCATATCAGCATCTGGCATAACGACCATATGGTTTTTTGCACCACCCATAGCCTGAACTTTTTTTCCATATTTAGCTGCTTCACTGTAGACATACTGAGCAATAGGTGTAGAGCCAACAAAGCTTACACCACTTATGTCCTTATGTTGTAAAATAGCATCAACAGTATCCTTCCCACCATTAACCATATTAAGCACTCCAGGAGGGATGCCGGCTTCGAGAACTATTTCAGATAGCAATCTAGTTGAACTTGGATCTCTTTCTGATGGCTTAAGTATAAAACAATTTCCACATGCAATGGCTACTGGAAACATCCACATTGGAACCATTATAGGAAAGTTGAAAGGTGTAATTCCAGCACATATTCCCATTGGTTGATAATCAGACCAACTATCTATTGCCCTTCCAACATTACTTGTATAATTGCCTGCTAAGTGATTAGGAATACCACAAGCAAACTCTACAACCTCTAATCCCCTGCCAATTTCCCCCAGTGCGTCATCAAAAGTTTTACCATGTTCTTGTGAAATAAGTTTGGCCAATTCATTTTGTCGTAATTCTATGATTTCCTTTAACTTGAACATCTTTCTAGATCTAACTAACGGTGTCATACTTGACCATTCAGGGAAAATATTTAGAGCTGACTTAACTGCTTGATCAACACAATTTGCAGTTCCTGAGACAACACGCGATATCTCTTCACCTGAGGCTGGGTTGTATATAGGTGTAGAAGATAAATTTGGAAAATCAGCATTCTGCCCATTAATTAAATGATCTACAAGTTTCATTTGTGCTCCTAATAATTTTCAATAATAATAAGATTAATAATATGGACTATAGTGCAGAAAACTTAATTAAAGTAAATTGAAAGTTTTTTTTTACGTGAATAAAATTGCTTCAGAAATAATTAAATATAGAGTTACCCACCTAGAAATGAAGAACCGTCCACACTTTGATTGGCCAAAGACACTGAAACATAAATTAACTATTTTAAAAGCTGAAAATATTCCTTCTTGGTATTTTTTATTTTTTTACAAACAGGTTGGAAAAAATTATTACTGGACTGACTGGCTTAATAAGACTGACAAGGAAGTTAACGATTTTGTAAATGATAAAAATGTAATATTTTACACTCTTATTAAGGATGGATGGCCAGTGGGTTTCTTTATGTTAGATTACAGAAAAATTAATATCTGTAATTTGAGCTTTTTAGGACTTGTTGAAGAAGCAATAGGTATTGGTTTAGGAGAATATCTTTTAAAAACAGCTATTTTAACAGCTTGGGACAGCAAAAAAATAGACACTTTAACTGTAAACACGTGTTCACTTGATCATAAAAGAGCTTTACAACTATACCAAAAAAATGGTTTTTCACCTGTTGAATTTAAAGATTTAAAAAAATATGTTTAATTAATGAAATTTTTTCCAGGAAGAAACATTCCTGGTCTGTTGTTGGTTGCCCCATCGTTCTCCCAAACTACTTTTCCGTTTACAAACACACTTTCAATACCTTCCGAATGAAGCTTTGGTGATTTATAAGAAGCTTTATCAATAATTGTATCTGGGTTAAATATCACTAAATCTGCATAGTTACCTACATCTATTGTACCTCTAGATTCAAGTCCAAAAACCTCAGCGCTTTTACCAGTCATTTTATAAACAGCTTCCTCAAGTGGGAATAGTTTCATTTCTCGAGAATATTTTCCTAATACTCTAGGAAAAGTTCCCCAGAGACGTGGATGAGGATGTCTATCACCAGGAATACCGTCAGAGCCTATCATTGACCCTGGAAACATAAGTATTCTATTTAAATCTTCATCATCCATCTGAAAGTATATAGCTCCAGCTGGATAGAGCTTATCAATTGTTTTATCTATACTTAAACCAAATTTTACTGATAAATCATTCAAATCTTCACCAGATATATCTGGATAATTATCTGACCAAGTTACTAAAACCTTGTCTGCTCTTTTTACAAAGCTTTTAAGTAGCATAGTCGAACTAGCTGTGTAAGGGTAACAATCTAGGTCAAGAAAATTATCTTTTTTAGCTTCTTCAATCAGCTTAAGAGTAGTTTTACTTTTTCCCCAATTTTCTCTTCCTGCACATTTATGATGTGAAATTACAGTTCTTACCTTTGTTGAAGATGATATTTTAATAGTTTCATTAACTGATTTAATAACATCAATAGCTTCATTTCTCATGTGTGTAGTAAAAACCCCATCAAATTCTGGTAAGATTTTAGCTAATTCAATAATCTCTGAGGTAGGTGCGTCATTTGCTGCGGGATATGCCAAACCAGTTGATAATCCAATTGAACCATCTTCCAGAGCTGTTTTTAAACAGTCTACCATTTTATTTATTTCATGCTTGCTTGCAGGCCTTTCAAACTCACCATTCATTGCCTCTACTCTTAACATTGAATGCCCCGTTAAAAGAGCAACATTTACAGTACTAGGTTTATCTTCGAATTCAGTTCTATAATCCTTAACTCTTGGAAATCTAAAAACATCTGACTTTCCTAAGAGTGCTATTGGCGCTGGAACATCACCCTTATAACTAAATGGTGCTAAGCTAATACCACAATTACCTGCTATACAAGTTGTTACGCCCTGACTGATTTTTGAAGACATTGTTGGATCTAAAAAAACATTATCATCATCGTGCGTATGAACATCTATAAATCCTGGTGAAATAATCTTATTTTCTGCATCTAATGTATATTTAGCGCTAAAATTAGATAAGAAATGATTTTCTGACGGATCTCTTACGTCTCCATTCTCAGGAGGGAAAACACCAATTATTTTACCATTATCAATAACAATGTCAGACTTAAATTTTGGCGCGCCAGTACCATCTATAACTTCGCCATTCTTAATATGAACATCATAAGTATGCATTAATAAGCTCTTTATCAAATTACTTTTAATAATAGTATATTACATTTAATTATAAATAAATTCTATACTTACTAGATCGAAAGAGATTAGTTTGTATAAATGACATTAATGTAATATTGTTTGTATTTTATAATCTTGGGAGGATTATATGTCTTCATTATTAACAAATTTAAGAAGTGCAGTCATTACTGGATTTGTATTAGCATTTATTTTAATTTTCTTTTTGGCACAAGGCTCATTTGATCAAACAGCTTTTAATATGTGGCTATTAAGGTGGTTTCACGTTGTAGCTGCTATAATGTGGGTTGGTATATTATATTACTTTAATTTTGTACAAATACCTAATATGGCCAAGATCCCAGATGAACAAAAACCAGCTATTAGTAAAGTTATTGCCCCAGCTGCATTATGGTGGTTTAGATGGGGTGCAGTCGCTACAGTTTTGTCCGGTTTGATTTTAGCTCACTTAAATGGTTATCTTCATGATGCAATGACATTTTCTGACGGACAATGGCCAATAGGTATTGGCATGTGGCTTGGAATAATAATGTTTGTGAATGTTTGGGCAGTAATATGGCCTAATCAAAAAAAAGCTTTAGGTATAATTCAAGTCGATGCAGAGACTAAAGCTAAAGCAGCAAAAAAGGCAATGTTATTTTCAAGAAAAAATGTAATATTATCTATTCCCATGTTAGTAGCCATGACAGTAGCTCAAAACAGCTTTTCCTAATTATATTTAATTAAGGGGTATTTTTTAAAAATACTCCTTATATTATTTCATTGCCATATTCCAAAAATCTATTTCAAGAAGAGTTGACTTATTAAAAATTTTATTAACTTTTTGCCATTTGTAAGTGCCTGCAAAATCGTCTCCTAATCTTAAAATAAATGCTTTGTCTATTAAATTAGCTACATTTTTGCACACGTCTTGGTATTCGTTGCTAGAATATGTCTGTATCCACTTTTGATACATATGCGTTTTTGGATTACTATTTTTATAGTAAATACCAATTTCACCATAACCAAGCACACATGGAGCAAGAGATGATAATAAATCTAGCAAATCACCTGAATAACCAAGCTCTAATACATATCTAGTATAGGCAATATTTTGATTTTCTTCATCAGCATTTTCTAAATCAGATTTTGATATTCCATAATTTGCACACAGGCTAATATGAAGTTCCATTTCAAAATTTATTAAGTCATTTACTGTGCTAGCTGCTATTTTCATTTCTTCAAGATTATCCGATTTCAAAATAGCTAAAGCCCAAGCTTTAGAGAATTGAATTAAAAATAAATAATCTTGGGTTAAATAATTTAAAAATTTTTCTTCTTTGAGGGAATCGTTTGATAATTTGTTAACAAAATCATGCTTAGTGTATAGAAGCCAATTTTTTTTATGGTTTTCTTTTAAATGGTTAAAAATATTTCCATACGACATATAAAAATTCCCTTTATAAATATTTTTATTAACAATAGGTTAAAAAGATGAATAGCGTTAATAAGTCAGTTTTAAGAGTAAATAAGTTTTTTAAGCAATTAAAAAATTATACTACTAATAAAATTATTATACATACTGATAGAAAAAATGCCTTAATTGAATCAAGCATTTCCGACAAGAGATTTAATAAAATTTCTAAAATTGACGGAGAATTATTTGTTGTAAAACCAAATATTAGGGTTGAATCCTTTCCCTATACTGGAGGAATTAAAGAATATGAAAGCTCAATTTCTCTAACCGATGATCCAATAATTACAAATATAAAAAAAAATGGAGGAATAATAATAGCTTCTACAAACATGGATGAAGCAGCTTTTGGAGGAGATACGTCTTCCAGTTTTTATGGAAGATGTATAAATCCTATCAACAAGAATTTATCTGTTGGAGGTTCATCTGGAGGATCTGCAGCTGCTATATCTGCTGGTATTGTAAAATATTCAATAGGCACAGACACAATGGGATCTGTAAGGATTCCAGCTTCATATTGTGGTATAGTGGGTTACAAGCCTTCATCATTAATATGCTCTAACAGAGACTTAATTTTATTAAGTGACACATATGACACAATTGGTTTTATGTCAAATAAAGTAAATAATATCAGTAATATATATGTTTTAATTAGTTATTTAAATTATAAAAAAAGTGAAATCAAAATTAAAAATAAAGAGATTAAGTGTATAGTCCCGACTCAAGTTTTGGAAGGTAATATTAAGCCCAATGTATTAAAAGATTTTAAATTAACAATCTCAAAACTGAAAAAAAATAACATAAACATAGTAATTAAAAACTTAGATTTTTGGTCTCCAAATTTTCACAGAAAAGCACTTTTAAAAATTGTTGAACACGAAGGAGCAAAAAATTTAAATGAATTAATTGATAACGACAAAAGTCAAATTACTGATAATTTAAGGAAAAATCTACTCTACGGCAAAAATATCAAAAGTAAGGAAATACAAACTATTAAATTTGAACTAAACAAATTAAAAAATAAAATTGAATTATTATTTGACGATTATGATTTAATAATCACACCAACTACACCTCAAAATTCATTTAATATTTCTGATAAGACCCCAGAAAATCAGGCTAACTTTACATGCCTTGCTAACATTGCCGATCTTCCATCACTATGTTTACCTTTTTACCTTAAAAATAAACAACCATCTTCACTTCAACTAATTAGCTCAAATATGAATGATGAGTTATTAATAGAAATATCTTCTGTTTTTGAAAAAATATTGCAATAATAACTTTTTGTGAAAGGTTAAGTAAATGTGGCCTAATCCCAGAGTTCCCCATGAACTTTCTTCTAATAGAAAAAAGCTTTCGCCTCCTGATGGAAAGTCTTTAATCGTACACACAGTTATGAATATTGAATATTGGCCATTTGATAAAAATATGCCAAGAGGAATACTACCTCCACCTCATGGAAAATCTCCTGATCCACCTGATTTACCAAATTACTCTTGGGTAGAATATGGAATGCGAGTTGGATTACCAAGACTGTTTAAGCTTTTTGCTGAAAATAACATACCAGTTTCCGCTTTTATAAATGCGCAAGTAGCTGACATCTATCCAAAAGCTTTTGACGAAGTTTGCAAACTAAATTGGGAATTAGTTGGCCATGGTTGGTTTCAAGAATCCTTGAGAGTTGCAAAAGATGAAGAACATGTAATCAAAAAAAGTTTAGATTTATTAAGAAAATTATCTGGGCAGCCAGTTAGAAGTTGGTTTGGTCCAGCAGGTGGGGAAACTGAAAAAACTCCTGAGCTTTTAAAAGAGAATGGAATTGAGTTTTTACATGACTGGTTGATTGACGAACTACCTTGTTGGATGAGAACAAATTTAGGGCCAATCGTTGCAATGCCTTACACGTTTGAATTAAATGATGTTCCAATTTGGACTGTTCAAAATAACTCTTGTGATGAGATGAAAAAAAGAGTTGATGCAACATTAAATATATTTGATGAAGAAAAGCTTTATAATGCCAAGATCATTACGCTTGCCCTACACCCACACATAGTTGGGGTACCTCAAAATTTTTATTATTTAAAGAAAATAATTGAGGATTTAAAGAAAAGAGACGACGTTATTTTTATGACTTCAAGTCAAATTGGTGATTGGTTTGTAAAAGAAGATGGCACTAATGGTGAAAACCTAAAGCCATTTCTTGAACAACCACCTGACTGGAACTAGCCTTCATGAACAAGAAAATCTTCTAATCTCCAACTTAACATTACATAATCATTTACGTTAATATTACTTACTTCATCATGTGATCTAACTTGAATTTCTTGATTATTATTTAATAAAACAAGATATCTTACAAATTGGCCTAAAAAAATTATCTCAGTAATTTTACCTTTAATCGCTTTGTTTTCTTGAGGTTGTTTTGACACTTTTAATTTGTCAACTTTAATTGATTCAGACTTTATCGACAAACTAACATCCTGGCCTTTATTAATTTTATAATTTTTGTTGACAACCTCTATTTTATCAATTTCTATATCAATTAATATTATCGATTTGTTGATATCTATAACTTTGCCGTTAAATATATTTTTCTCTCCAATAAACTCTGCTGTAAATTTTTTCTTTGGATTACTATAAATTTCCTTAGGTGTCCCTTGCTCAATCATTTCACCATCAGCAATGATAGCTATTCTATCTGCAACTGACATAGCCTCTTCTTGATTATGTGTTACGTGAACGAAGCTAATACCTACAGTTTTTTGAAGTCTTTTTAATTCTATGCACATATCTTTTCTAAGTTGGGCGTCTAAAGCTGAAAGAGGCTCATCAAGCAGCAAAACATCATTTTCTAATATAAGTGCTCTAGCCAACTGTACTCGTTGTTGCTGCCCACCAGATAGCTCATGAGGCTTTCTTTTAGATAGACCAGTAAGCCCAACTAAATCCATCATTCTACTTACTTTATTTTCAATAATGTTATTTTTAATAGATTGTATTTTTAAACCATATCCAATATTTTCAGAAACACTCATGTGAGGAAATAAAGCAAAGCCTTGAAATACCATCGAAGTAGGTCTTTTATCTGGGGGTAAATTATCTACATTTTTGCCTTTAATATCAACCGATCCACTATCTGGTCTAATAAAACCTCCAATTGATCTCAATAGTGTAGTTTTACCTCCACCACTTGGACCTAACAATACGAAATATTCACCATCTGCTATGTTAAGATCAACGTTTTTTAATGCATAAACATCACCGTATGTTTTTACTAAATTTTTAACTTCAATTGCATTTGTTTGAGACAAAATTTTCTCCAAAATTTATTTACTAGGTTCTTTAACAGCTCTTGTGATTTTTTCCAGTTCATCTGTCTTAACTGCTGTGACTATTAAAATTATTGATACAATTATTATTGCTACTAAGCTAACTATTGAGGCCATTGCATAAGATTCTTCAGACATTCCTGTATTTAACATTTGTGAAATCAATACTGATGTAAATGTATCGAAGCCACCTTTAAGAAGACTTGTTCTTGTATATTCATTAAAAGTTAAAATAACAACAAAAGCGCAAGCACTAAAAACTCCAGCTCTAATTTGAGGAAATTCAACTTCCCAAAAGGCTCTCCATGCTGAAGCACCTAAATCTCGAGCGGCTTCAGTTTGTTCAACTCTGTAACGAGCCATAGTAATCATTATCACAACAAAAACATATGGCAGTGTATATACGATCAGACCAATTACTGCAGTCATTATGCCAAGATCAAACCATGATTCTAGAGCGTATATACCTGTATATTCTGCAATCATAGTAAAAAATTTATTGAGATTTTTGAAAAAAACCAACAAAGCTGACCCTAAAATATCTGCTGGAACAAATAGTGGAGAAAGAAGAATAAAGACAATCCAAACTTTTTTTGTGCTTTGTTTATATAATTTTGCTGACATCAATCCAAATGGGATGACTATTGGTAAAGTTATAAAAGCCAATAACATCGTCCAACCTAAAGAACCAATTAATTGCCTGTCAGAAAATACACTTTCATACCATTGAAATGTAAAAATATAATATTTTGCTCCAAAACCTAATTCATTAAAAGATATGTAGACTGTATAGAATGTTGGCGCCATTAAAATAAAAACAGCAAATGACAGCCAGCCCCATTTTAAAGCCAATTTCCATTTTGGTTGAAAATCATCTCTTAAAGACATTAGCTAATTGGCTCCAATAATTTTGTTAAATTAAACAATTTATGCCCTAAATATAAAAGTCCCATTAGTGTAAACATCATTATAGCGCTTACTGCCATTGCAAGAGGGAAATCTAACGCAATAATTGCTTGAGTAGCTATTAAACCTGCGTTAACTGATCCAGGCCCACCCAAAATAGTAGGTATTAATGCGATGCCAATACCGTTAACAAAAATAAAAACACTTCCTGCAAATAACCCAGGTGCTGCAAGTGGTAGCAAAATATCTTTGAACATTCTTCTTCTATTTACACCTAAATCTGAACAGACCTCAAAGATATAATTTGGAATTGCTTCTAAAGCCAAAAAGGTAGAAAAAATCATAAATGGTAAAAATGATACAATCTCTCCAATAACAACACCTGTTGGTGTAAAGACAAACACTGAAAAAGGAGTATCAATTAGATTAAGATCCATTAAAAAAGAATTCACAACTCCATTCCTTGACAAAATCGGTCTCAAAGCAAAAATTCTAATGATCTCTGAAACCATGAAAGGCAGGATAAATAATAGCATAACTCTATGTTGAGCAACTTTTTTGACTCTTCTTCTTATAAAAATTGCTATAGGAAACCCTATAAAGAATGCGCATACAACAGATATTGATGAGTGTAACATTGAGGAAATAAAATTTTCTAACCTTGATGAAAAGAAAAAGTTTTCATAAGAAAATAGAGTAAACGCAGGCTCCATCCAAAACATTGTTCTTTCAAATACACTCCAAACTACAGTCAGCATTAAAGGTAAAACAAAGAAAATTACCATAAATATTACAGGTGTTTTAAATAGAAGATTGCTTTTAGAAATCATTTTTAGCCAAATATAATTACAACCCTGCTACGCAGGGTTGCAAATAAGTTAATTTAAAATTTAGGCAGCTTGTACTTTTGCCCACCAATCTTGATACGCCCTTAACTCTTTAGGATACAAATTTTGCCAAGAATTACCTTTAACAGCCATTCTATCTGCTTTATTTTTAAGCCTTTGAGCTATGACAGCTTTCTTATTAGCATCAAAATCACTTGGATTTGCTTCAACATATTCATTAACGCCAGTCATTTGAGGTGTAAAACCTAAATTAGCAAGGGTTCTTGCACCAAACCATGGAGATAAGTAAAGATCCATTAGTTTATAAAAACTGTCTTCTTGACCTCTTTGCTTTCCACCTTTAGTCAGCATCCAAACGTTATTCCAGGTTTGATGACCTTCTTTCATAGTTCCGTAATGAATGTCGGCCCCTTTCTTCGCAGCAATTACAGCTATTGGCTCCCAACATGACGAAACTAAAACCTCTTCACTTGCTAACAAGTCAACGCCGTTACCAAATCCATCCCAAAAAGTTCTAAACTGACCTTTCTTTTTTTGATCAATTAAAAACTGACAAACACCTTTTACTTCAGACTTAGACATATCAGAGGGATTAACAATGTCCTGTTTACCAGATTCTTTCAAATAAACTGCTGTAGTAGTTAGTGTTGGACCAGAATCATTCTGCATTGCAGCATAACCTTTAAACTGACTGTCGAAAAGAGCATCCCAAGTATTAATGTCAGCTCCAACCTTTGATTTATTATAGGCCATAGAATCAGCATTAGAAATATAAGGAACGCCTACAACCTCGCCTTTTTTATTTCTAATTGTATTAGCAGCAACATTTCCTTCGTTATATTCTGGTATTAAATTTTTCCAGTTTTTAATCTTAGATACATCCAAAGGTACGATTGCTTTATTATCTGACATTGCATCTTCTTGACCACCACCATTATCAGTAATCGCATCATACAGTTTTTGACCATCACCAACAAAAAACTTTTGAATTGCTTGATCTGCAGATCCACTTTTAGCAGAATAAACAAGAGGAACCCCTGCTTGCTTTCCCATTTCATCCCATGTTTTTGTAACTTTAGCTACTCCAATTGTCCAAATTTTAAGTGGATCAGCTGCCATTGCTTCCATTATAAATGATTGACTCAAAGATGCGGAAGCAGCTACCAAAGCACTATTTTTAAGAAAAGTACGTCTTGTTGACTTATACATATAATAACTCCATATTTGATTATGCAATTACTTAAACAGTTTAACTAATTAAAAGCAAAAGAAACAAGTTAACCTGTTAACACTTAAAATTAATGCTTTCTAATTGAGCAAAATAAATGAAGGTTAATTTTAACTATGATTGAAGATTTTCTTAATCAATTAAATAAAATACCTGCTGCAAAGACTTTAAAAAAGGCTAAATTAGAAATTATTGATTGGATTGGATACTCTATTGCTGGGACACGAACGAGGCAAGCAAGGCCTTTCAAGAATCTACAAAATATTCTTCCAGAAGGAAATTCTCTTAATTTATTTAGCAGAAAACAACTAAATGTATTTGACAGCGCTTTTATAAACGCCTCTGTTGGAAACATATTAGAACTTGATGATGTACATAGAACATCAATTATTCACCCAGGCGACACTATAATACCGGCTGCAATTGCTGCCTCTAACTCAACTAATATTGACGCATACAATTTTCTTAGAGCAATAATAGTTGGTTATGAAACAGCCATAAGAATGGGAAAATGTTTAGGAGTAGATCACTACAAAATATTTTATTCTAGCGCTACATGCGGAGTATTTGGAGCAGCAGCTGCCTCTAGTTATATTTTAAATTTTAAAAATAAATTGGATATACAACTCCAAAATTTGAATAGATCAATTCAACTTTCAACCATGACCTCATCTGGTGTTTGGCAATGTAGAAAAGGAGATGGAGAAGCAAAGCAGTATGCTCTAGCTAATGCGTCAAGAGCTGGTATTACTTCTGCTCTTTTAGCACAGAATAATGCCAAAACTCCTAAAGATATGATTGAGGGTGAATTAGGTTTCTTAAAAGGGTTTTCAAAAAAAGTTGATTATTATGAATTAATAAAAAGTGACGATGGTCACTTAATAAACGAAGTTAGTAATAAACCATGGGCAGCATGCAGACACAGCCATCCAGTAATTGGCGTCGCCTTAGATATAAAAAAAGAGATTAAAGATAAAAACCTCAAAATTGAAAATATAGATAAAATAGAGATAGAAACTTATCAAACTGCAATTGATTTTTGTGATAAAAATAATCCTCAAAATAATGTTGAGGGTAAATTTTCACTACAACATTGTTGTGCATTATCCTTGATGTATGAAAATATCTTAGAAGATTATTTTGAAGATGAAGTTTTAAAAAATAGTATAATAAAGAAAATAAGAGATAAAATTAGATTATTCTCTAATAATGAAATGACTAATAATTTTCCTGAAAATTATTCAGCATCATTAAAAGTTATATTTAAAAATGGAATCACTCTAAATAAATTTAATACAGCTGCCAAAGGAGACCCTGAAAACCCAATGACAGATAAAGAAATATGTGATAAGGCAATCAATTTAATTAGTATTAAGAATTGTAATCTATTAATAGAGCAAATAATTAATACAGATGAAGCAAATGATCACGGCCCTATGACTTGGTTTGATGATCTTCAAGAAATAATTTAAATTAAGGAGATCTGCATGTTTAAAGAAGCTTTTGATTTCACAAAATTAGATATTGAAGAGGGTTGGGAATTAGCACCTGGGGCAGGTCCTGGTATTGAAATGAAAATGTTATCAGGTAGCCTTGATGAACATAATAAAATTGGGGTAAGAACCCGTTTAATAAGATTTTTGCCAGGCTCGTTTAATACAGAAGTATTCGTTCATGATTATTGGGAAGAAGTTTACATGATAAAAGGTTCAATAACTTTGGGGAATGACAAACCTGGGAATGAGAGGATAACAACAAATAGTCCCGCTTATGCATGTAGACCTCCAGGAACCAACCATGGTCCTTTTAGGTCGGATGAAGGCTGTATGTTTCTTGAGATACAATATTATCATAATAGTTAAAAAAAAATGAAACATAACTATATAGAATTACTAGATAATAATTTATCAGTTAATAGTTATTTATGGCCAAACGATAGAAATCCATTTGAATTTATAGAATTAATAATAAAATCTAGAATTAAAAATATTGGTTTACATACTGATTTTATAAATAATTTCGGAGTTAATAAATTAAAACAGGAACTTACTTTAAATAAAATCAATGTTACAAGCATTAACTCGGTTGGTTATTTCACTGATCCTTATTACTTTAAACAAAATGAAAAAGTATTACAAATTGCTAAAATATTAAACCCTGACCTTGTATGCCTTATTACAGGTGGGGTAATGGGTGGACCTAACACTATAAGTAATGAATTTACATTAGATATTGATAAAATAGATATTGAAGGTATAAGAAAAGAAACCTGTCTAAAAATAATTTTATTATTTGAAGAAGCTTCAAAGTTTAATTTAACACTTGGGCTAGAACCTATTGGAAGTTGGGAAATTTTAAAAAAAGGACACTTTAATTCAATAGCAAGTTGTTTGAAGTTAGTTAAAAATTATAACCACAGGGTAATAATTGACCTCTATCATAGCTTTGCTGACATTGATTTAGATACTTTTTTAAAAAAATCTCCAAAATTAGGTTTGCTACAATTC
>QBXD01000008.1 GCA_003283875.1 SAR116 cluster bacterium AG-321-A13
ATTATACCTTTAGCTGTTGGCTTAGGCGTTGCTATTATGATTGGATTAAATATTACTCATCCTCCTGCGGGAGGTAATCCTATTATAATGATTTCGAGTTCAGCATCTTTTGATTTTTTATTATCTCCAGTCATATCTGGTTCAATAATTTTATTTGTTTTTGGATTTATCCTAAATAGATTTGTAGCTAACAATAATTATCCCAAATAGAATAAACAATTTTCTTGATAAGAATTTAATAAACTGATTAGATACTCTATTATTTAATTTTTGGGAGGATAAATATGAAGGTATTATGTATTTTATATGACGATCCTAAAGAAGGAATGCCAAAAAACTCTCCACTTAAAAATCTTCCTAAATTAGATAAATATCCAGACGGAATGACAATGCCTTCTCCAAAAGGAAGAGATTTTATTCCTGGTCAATTACTTGGTTGCGTGTCTGGAGAACTTGGATTGAGAAAATTTTTAGAAGAAAATGGTCATGAATTTATTGTAACTAATAGTAAAGACGGTGAAGGTTGCGAAGCTGACAAACACATTGTGGATGCCGATATTGTTATATCTCAACCATTTTTTCCATATTACCTTACAAGGCAAAGAATTAAAATAGCTAAAAATTTAAAAATGGCTATTACTGCTGGAATTGGTTCCGACCATGTGGATTTACAAGCGGCGATTGAAAACAATATTGATGTTGTTGAGGTTACTTTCTGTAACTCAAGATCTGTTGCAGAACATATAGTAATGATGATTTTATCAATGATAAGGGATTATCATAATCAGCATAGAATAGTTAATGAGGGAGGTTGGAATATTGCTGATGCTGTTAAAAGAAGTTATGATGTTGAAGGTATGCACATAGGAACTGTTGCAGCAGGTAGAATTGGACTTGATGCACTTAGAAAAATGAAACCGTTTGATGTTCATTTGCATTATTTTGATAGGCATAGATTACCTAAAAACGTCGAAAAAGATTTAAATTTAACATTTCATGAATCTGTTGAAAGCTTGGTTGAAATTTGTGATGTAGTTACAATTAATTGTCCTTTACATCCTGAAACTGAAAATCTTTTTGACGAAAAATTAATTTCTAAAATGAAAAAAGGTGCATATATCGTAAATACTGCAAGAGGGAAAATATGTAACCGAGAGGCAGTTGTTGAAGCTCTAAAAAGTGGCCAATTAAGTGGTTATGCAGGAGATGTTTGGTTCCCTCAACCTGCTCCAAATGATCATATTTGGAGAACCATGCCTAATCATGGCATGACTCCACATACATCAGGAACCTCATTATCTGCTCAAGCAAGATATGCTGATGGAGTAAGAGAAATATTAGAATGCTTTTTTGAGGGTAGTCCAATAAGAAATGAATATTTGATAGTCCAAAATGGTAAATTAGCTGGTATGGGAGCTCATTCATATAGTAAAGGGTCATCAACAAGTGGTTTTGAAGAGGCTGCTAATTACAAAAAATAAGTTTTTCGCTAATAAAAAAAGAAATGTGGATTTATATAAATATTGATCTGATAATTTTAAAAATAATAAATATCCGTTCTTTTTTAATTTAAATAAATAATTAATTTGCTTTTTATTAATTATAAACTAGCTTTAACAGATGTGTCATAGGATCTAACAATCTTTTGTGCTTTAAGCTTTATTTCTTCAATTAGCATACCTGGTTTATAGAGGTTTGAGCCTAAACCAAAACCTGTAATATTAACTTGTAACCAACTTTTAAATTTATTCTCATCGATACCACCAACTGCAATTGAAATTACATTTTTTGGGAGGACTGCAGATAAAGCTTTAAAATTTTCTTCTTTTAATAATGAGGCAGGGAAAAACTTCAACCCATCAGCACCAGCATCCAAAGCATCAAAACATTCTGATGCTGTAAAAACTCCAGGAAAACTTAGCATGTTTAGTTCTTTTGTTTTTCGTATAACTAAAGTATTCAAATTAGGAGAAACTATAATTTTTCCTCCTATTTCAGCCACTCGATAAACCTCATTTTCTTTCAAGACTGTTCCTGCTCCAAAAATACCATTTTCCCCATGAAATTTTACCATTCTTTCTATTGTTTCATAAGGTTTTGGTGAGTTAAGAGGAACCTCTATCATACTTATTCCAGCTTCAATTAATACATCTGAAACACTTTCAGCTTCTAGAGGAGATATACCTCTTAAAATAGCAATTAGCGGTCTTCTAGATTTAAAAATATTCTCTTTATAACTCAAAATTTTCTCTTAATTAAGTTTATCTTTAAAATGCTGCAAACCTTTTAATACCATGTCTGCAGAGTTAAATTTTTGTATTGAAGAAACTTTTTTTGTCAATACGTGCTCATATAACTCAATCAAATCGACATTTCCTATCAAAACTATATCATTATTTTTCCAAAACTCTAAACTACCTATCAATTCCATAGCCAGCAAATATCCTGATAGTCTAGATCTATAAATAATTGCTCCGTTGGAATTGATAAGATCATCTGCTCTAAGTTGAAATAATGCGTTAGCAAAAAGTTCTGGTTTATTCATTATTTTATTAGCTGAATTTAAAATCTCTGCTTTGTCTAAATCGTCGGATTTCATACTATGACTTAATACAGAATTCTTAGAAATTATTTCAAATAGCTCTCCTGTCATAAACGTTTTAAATTTTTCCAGACTGTTTTTATTGATTTTGATCCATTTGCTGTGGGTTCCTGGCAGACAAATAGAGCCTTTGAAGTTATTATTATTGGTTAGAAATCCAGCAATCTGCGTTTCTTCTCCTCGCATAACATCTGGAGGATCATTCTGTAAAATTCCAGAAAATATTTTTATAGAAATTCTATTATCAAATAAAATAGGTGAGATGTAATTAATATTATTTAACTTACATGGAGCTTTTTCGTATGGAGCTTCAATCCATCCTTGACGGGCACCTAACATGCCACTTGCTAAAACATCTATTTTTTTATCATTAATTAACCATTTTTCAATCAAATTTATAAAAGTATTTTCAAAATTGTTATCTTTTACAAACTTCATACCATCATTAGTTTCAATGGTCTCAGATACAACATCGTCTTTTATTAAATAGGCACGAAAAGAACTTGTTCCCCAGTCAACAGCAATCCATCTATCCAAAATATATCCTTCAATATTGGTAATATTTTAAATTATACATTTTAAGAGATAAACAAATATTTATGTTATTAAATTTCGTAAATTATTCATAGCTCTTAATCTTTCCAAAATACAGATAAGGACAAACTTAACTAAAAGATCCTCTTTTTCAAAATAATCCTTAATAAAATCAACTCCAACTGCATGTACCGTTGTATTTCCGACTGATTTAGCGGTTGCAGACCTAACTCGATCAGTAAACAAAGCCATTTCTCCAAACGAGTCTCCTGGATTAAAAGTAGCTATAACTTTATCTAGTTTTGAGACAAGTTGCACCTGACCTGATTCAACATAAAAAAAGAATTTAGGCTTCTGATTTCTCATAAAAATAGTTTCATCATCATTATAGTCTTTAATAGGAAACCTAACCTTTTGCTTAGATAAAAATCCGTCGTCAATTAGATGGTAGGTTTTACTCTTATTATTATGAAAAATTCTATCTAAAGAATATTTAATCATACCGCGAGTTAAAGATGAAGAAACTGCAAATGCTTTACGTAAATCTGAACTGTTAAAAGCAAAAACTGTAACGTCTTCTTTTAAAAAATAATCTAAATCATATGGCTTTGAAATCAAAGCTTCAGCGAAACCAATTGGGGCACCTGGTTCTAAAGTAAAAGTTTTTCCTTTTTCATCTCTGGCTAATACAGAGCCTTCTTTGATAATATAACATTCTTCATGATCTTTATTTTTTAAAAGGTGTTCTTTTTTAAGCTCATGAACTCGATATTTATTTTTAAGCAGTGGTATGTATTTAGATAAGATAATACTAATCTGTTTTTCTTTTTCTTTTGCTTTTTCCAAAATACCCCCCACCAATACAAATTAATTTTTTAATGTTTATTATAAATTAAAAAATAAATCTATTGGAAGTTTATTAAATACTTATTTAAATTTCACAAATTAAGAAAAAGTATAAGTTAAGCCGCTGGATTAGTGATTTTAATTTCAGATGAAGTAGCCTCTGCCTCATAATTATAAACAAAAACACCAGCATATTGGTTTTCTTTAAATACAAATGTTTGTTTTAATTCTTTTATGAAAGCATCAGATTCTGTTTCATACTTCTTTAATCTATCAATTGTATCAAATTTGATAAATATTGATAAATCACCATCTTTACCAATCATTACATTCAAAGATTGAAATTTATACTGACTAATTTTTTTTCCTAAATTATCTGAACAAAAAGAGGCTGCAACCTTTGCTTCAGCGACAGTTCCAAATTTATATTGATAAACCTTAGCAAACATTATAAATCTCCCAATTTATCAAGTGCATTATCTATCAACGAGTTGGCTTCATTACCCTCAACTTTAACTTGATTATGAATTTTGGTAACTATATTCATCTTTTCTTGTAATTCATTGCCTTTAGAAGATAACATAACTGTCATATTTCTAATTTCACATAAATTAGCATTAATTAAATTTGTAGCATTTTTTTCTGGTAAATTGAGACCACTACAAATATCGATAAAGTTTTTATAATCTGAAAGTGAAAAGTCCTTATAATTTTCCATAAAAATATCAATTGATTTAGAAATTTTTTGGGATGTAATCTCTTTTTGTTCTGTTTGGGTATCAATTTGAAGCGCTAATCTAGATACCAATTTTTCTATTAGTTCAATTTTTTCAGGCGATATCTCTTTAACTTCAGAAAAATTATAAATACAAAAGGTACCCATTGCATATCCATCTTTATTTCTTACAGGAAAACCACAGTAGCTGTGAACCATTCCACTTGTAACAGCGTCATGATTTTTAAATATTTCATGCTTGTTTAATTCAAAAACGAGTAATGGATTTTTTTCAAGTATGACATATGAACATATACTTGCAGCTTTATCTGCTTTTCTATGTAATTCTCTCTCACCAGGTTTACCGATTTCTGAAATCATACATTGGTTTTTAGAATCATATAAACTGAAGCTACCTGCACTATAACCAGAAATATCCTTAGCTATCTCTAAATATATATCAAATAAATATATCTGATCTGTACCAATTATTCCTGTTTTTTCAACTGCTTGAGCTCTTCTCTTTTCATTAATCGGAGTTGGTGCTGGTATCCATTCCATTTTAAATTCCTTAACTATAAAAATTAATGTACATGTTAATTTATTTTAAAATTTATTTAAACAAAAAATTCTTAAATAAAAATCAAAAGCAGCCATCTAGGGCTGCTTTTAAAGTAAGAAGTAAGTTTAATTATAAACCAGTTTGAGAAACTAATTTAGTCGTCATATAAGCATCTAAACCTTCAGGGCCTCCTTCTGATCCATATCCAGAGTCTTTAACCCCTCCAAAAGGTGTATCCACGAGCCCTAAACCATGATGGTTAATAGACACTTGTCCACTTTCTATAGATTGACCCAAGTCTTGGGCTGTTTTTGCAGAATTTGTGTAAGCATAAGCAGCTAAACCATAATTTAGACGATTAGATTCCTCGACAACTTCATCAATAGAACTGAAAGAATTAATAGGAGCTAGAGGACCAAATGGTTCTTCATTCATAATTCTTGCCTCATTACTGACGTTTGTCATGACAGTTGGTTCAAAGAAGTAACCTTTATTGCCCTTTCTCTTACCACCTGTTAAAACTTTTGCACCATTTTCAACTGCATCTGCAACAAAACCTTCTATTGCTGTAAGTCTCCTATCGTGGGCAAGCGGACCCATTTTAACTCCGTCCTCTAGACCATTACCTACGTTTAAGGATTCAGCTTGTTTAACAAAACCATCAACAAATTCTTCATACACTGAGTCGTGCACTAAAAATCTTGTTGGAGAAATACAAACTTGTCCTGCATTTCTAAATTTATTAGCACTTAAAATTTTTACTGCTGCTTTAACATCAGCATCCTCACAGACGATGGCAGGTGAATGACCACCGAGTTCCATAGTTACTCTTTTCATGTGAGCACCTGCTTGTGAAGCCAATAATTTTCCAACAGCTGTAGATCCTGTAAAAGTAACTTTTCTGACAATTGGATGTGCGATTAAATATTCTGAAATTTCAGCTGGTATACCATAAACCAAATTAATTGATCCTTTTGGCATTCCTGCCTCATCAAAAGCTTTTATTAATTCTGCTACACTAGCAGGCGTCTCTTCGGGTCCTTTTACAATAGCTGTACAACCAGCTGCAAAAGCTGCCGCAACTTTTTTAACCACTTGATTAAGAGGAAAATTCCAGGGTGTGAAGGCCGCTACAACTCCAACTGGCTCTTTAAATACAAATTGATAAACACCTTGAGGAGCTCTTGAAGGAATTATTCTACCGTAGGCTCTTCTACCTTCTTCAGCATACCAGTCAATTGAATCAGCCGCTCCCATTGTCTCCATCTTTGCTTCGATTAGAGGTTTGCCCTGTTCCATAGTCATCAAAGTAGCAATTTGATCAGCTTTACTACGAACAATATCAGCTGCTTTACGAAGTATTTTTGATCTCTCATATGCAGAAACATTTTTCCAACTATTAAAAGCACTTTCAGCTGCATTTAAAGCAATATCTAAATCTTCTTTTCTGGCATGAGAAACTTTTCCAATAACTTCTTCAGTTGCTGGGTTAATAATTTCAAGACTCTCTTTTGCTGCTGCTTCTCTCCATTCTCCATTTAGAAAAAGATGGGTATCTGGATAATTGGTTGACATATATAAACTCCCTTAATTTTATTTAAATAATTTAATGGTTAATACTTTATAGAATTAATTAATGGAATACACTAACTTTCTGCGAGTGCAATTGGAAAATTCTTTTCAAATAAATCTATGTCACTATCTAATCCAACTGTTACTCTGATACATCTGTTTTGTGGATAAGAATACGGCATCCTAACAAATATACCCTTTTTAATAAGGTTTTCTAATACGCTTTTTGCAAATGATGCATCCTTAAGACAATCAATTGCTATAAAATTTGTGTGTGAGGGAATAAACTTGCAACTATTAATTAATGCTATGTCACATATTCTTTTTCGAGCAAGTGATACCTTTTTGATGACTTCGCTTATAAATTCATTATCTTCAAGTGCAGCTAATGCACCAACTTGTGAAACTCTTGACATACCAAAATGATTTCTTATCTTTTCAAAATTTAAAATAAAATCTTTTTCTCCTACAGCATACCCTACTCTTAATCCTGCCATTCCATAAGCTTTAGAAAAAGTTCTCATTCTAATAACATTTTTTATATCCTTTGAGATGTTAGGAATTAATGCTGGATCTACGAAATCTATGTAAGCCTCATCTAAACATAATATAGTATTTCCAGGAAGATTTTGAACTAGGGTTTCTATATCTATTGGTTTATTAATTGTGCCCATAGGATTGTTTGGATTTGAAACATATAATATTTTAGCTGATGTTTCTCTTACTTTTATTAATAAATTTTCTAAATCTTCAGTATCATTTTTAAAAGGAACTTTATGTAATTGACCACCAAAACCTTCAACATGATAGTTAAATGTTGGGTAAGCTCCATCGGTAGTTACAACATTATCACCTTTTTCAATTAATAATCTAACTAGGTATCCAAGTAGACCATCAATACCTTCACCAACAACAATATTTTCAGGTTCAACCATATGCTTTTTTGCAAGTGCATGCTTAAGATCAAAATTTTCAGGATCTCCATATTTCCATGTTTTTATTATTTCATTTTGCATAGCTAAAGTAGCTTTTAATGAAGGACCAAAAACACTTTCATTAGCCCCAATACGAGCTTTAAAAATTTGTTTTAAGTTTCTTTCTTGAGCTTCAGGCCCTACAAATGGAACTGAAGAAGGAAGTTCTTCAACTATTTTTGTATATTGAATACTCAATATTTACTCCATGTTTTATAAATATAAATTAATTAGCATAACTTATAAATTATTCAAATTATTGACTTTATATCCCTTTGGATAATTCATTGCTTGTTAGGAAGCTTGTGCTTGATATTATATGTTTTGATAGCTGTTTTAGAAAAAAGAGCTTTTTTTTCATCCATTGAGAATTTTTCAACAATTTTTTTATAATTATTGAATAAATCATTAAAAGTAACTTTTAATTTTGAAACAGGAAAATTGCTTGCAAACATGCATCTATCAGGACTAAATAAATCAATTAACTCATAAATAATATTTGCATTTTCAGCATAATTCCAGTCTTCTCCATTTACTCCAAATTCAGATAATTTTATATAAGTATTAGGTTCTAAAGAAATCAACCTAATGCCTTTTCTCCAAAAATCCATGCCTTCCTTAGATCTATCCCAAGGAAACCCAGCATGATTTATTATTACCTTAGTATTTGGTATTAACCTAACTATTTTGACAGCCTCTTTTAGGTGCCAACAAGGAACCCTTAAGTCATAATTCAAATTATATTTTTCTAATAACTTTAAACCTGACCTCCATTTTTCATCCTGCATGGAACCATCTTTAATGTATTGCAGAGAATTTTTGGAAAACTTTACGCTCGGCTTTGATCTTATACCCTTAACAATATCAAAACTAGCTTGTTCAGCTATTACTGCTTCAGCATTATTTTTATGTAACCATGCATGGCCAACAATAGCATTTGGAAATTTATTCTTTTTTGACACACTTTCTAACCATTTAGTTTCACCAACTTGATCTTGTCTGTCCCACTCTGCCTCACAGTGAACAGTGCCAATTACATTATGACTTTTTATATCTTTAATATAGTCAACTGGAAGATAATTTTTTCTAATTGATTTATAGTTTCCTAAAAAAAATTCAGGATCTATTTTATCACTCAAAAAAGGATAATAATTTTTGTTTAAGTCCCAGAAGTGATGATGAGCATCTATAATTTCAATATCTTCACTCAACTAAATATCTCACGTAATTATATTCTTTTTATTTAATACCAAATAAGAGGATATTATAGAAATTCCTGACATAATAAATAGTGCAAATAAACATATATTAAAATTTTCAGCACCACCAAAGAAAATAATTAAAAAGCCCGCTAAGCCTCCTGAGCCAACTTGGAATGCTCCCATCAAACCACTGGCAGCACCTTTATTTAATTTAGAAGAATTTATAGCTCCCGTCATACTATTGGCTACTGCAAAACCATTAGAGCAACCAAATAGAACGCATATTAATGATAAAGTTAAAGAACCATTTTCTCCTAAATTATTATTTAAAAAAAATATAAATACAGTACAAAAAGAGCATACTGTTCCTACAAAACACATTTTCTCTAGGCCAACTTTAGGGGTTAATTTACTATTTATTATATTTCCTAAAATATAACCTACTGACGTAAGAGAAAACCATATTCCAAATTCAGATATGCTAACTCCTTTTCGTTCAAACTCATATGGCATAAAACCATTCATTGCAAAAAACATTGAAGTTTGCATTGCTGTTGTAATTGTAAAAAAATTAAAAGAAATATTTTTAACTAGTCCTTTATAAATCAAAAATACATTTTTAAAGCTTACGCTTTTAGCTTTATTAAATAATGTTTCTTGTAAAATCAGTGACATTAAAATTATTAGTGTTAGGCTAATTATACCTAAAGCAATTAGGTTAGTTCGCCATCCTAAAAATTCTGCTAAAAATCCTCCAAAGATAAAACAAGAAATAGGAATAATCGCCATTATAGCTGTCATTTTGGACATTTGTTTTGCTGCTTCACTTATCTCAAAGCAATCACTTAAAATAGTTCTTCCTACAGATAAGCAAGCAGCAGCACCAAAACCCTGGATACATCTAAGTATTAATAAGATTTCAATATTTGAGGAAAAAGAAGCTGCAAAAGCTGATATTGAATATATTGCAGCCCCTAATATTAAAATTGGTTTCCTTCCGTATTTATCTGAAAATGGTCCTGACAAAATTTGTCCAAGAGCTAAAAAAATAAAATATAAGGTCAAAACAAGCTGAGTGTCAGAAAATGAAATATTTAAATCATCTTTAATAAGTGTTAATGCTGGTGAGATAATAGTCATACCTATAACAGGAACAGCAACTATTACTGCCAACAAATTGATATTCGGCTTTATCAAACATTACCGCCAATCTTACTAAGTTAATGGTTATTGTTAAATTTAAAGTTTAATTGTTTCCAACTTCGTGGACTTCGATTACATTTCCATCTGGATCATAAAAAAATATCTGTTTCCAGCCTGCTACTGCAGTTTCACCCCAATCTGAATAATGAACACTTAATTCATCAAGATGTTTTTTAAAGGCTTCTAGATCATCAGTTCTATAAGCTATGTGTCCTTTTTCCAAAGGATTTATAGAATGACCAGTCTTAAAACAAACATCTAAATCTTTTTCAGCTAAATGAGTTTGTATTTTACCATCTGAAACAAAAGCAACATCACCTGAGTATCCTTTTTTTTTCTCTAAAATTGGTAAGCCTTGAGTTTCAGTCTTAAGTTTCATAACTTTTAAGTAGAAATCATTCATTTCATCAACTTTATCAGAAGATAAGTTAATGTGATGCAATTCGATTTTCATTGTAACCTTCAAACTAATTTAAAGTCATATTCTGGATTATTTTTATACTATTAACAGGTTAAAAGAAACTAATAAATATTTGTTAGAAAATGGCGAGAGTGACGAGACTCGAACTCGCGACCTCCGGCGTGACAGGCCGGCGCTCTAACCAACTGAGCTACACCCCCATAAAAGGTTTAATAATACTTGATAGAGGTTGACAATCTTTTGGTCAAGAAAAGATTAGATTTAAAACTATAAAAATTAGAAGTTAATTATGTTTTTTTTTAGTAATAGGTATGAAATTAAAATATTTTGAGAATACAAAAAATTCAATAAATATTGCAAATATCATAGTGCTAATAAGTGTGTTAGTAAAAAAAGGTATTGCCATTATATAACAAGTTATTAAACCTGCAATATTTGATTCATAATACGTGCCAGTAAGCCATACACCAAAATTAGAAAGTGCAAAAAATATTAAAGATCCTAGAAATGCTAAAGTTAACCTATTTATTATACTTTTTGAAAATTTTGAAATCAACCCAACTAAAACTAAACTCCCCCACGTCCAAATTAATAAACTATGAAATCCTACAAAATAATCTGTTATTGCAAAACCCAAAATGCAGAAGGGGAGAGACCATAAACCAAAGATGATAGGAAGATATAAGCTTAAAGCAATAACGGGAGTGAAATTAGGTGGGTGAGGAATTATTCGAAAAACTAGAACAATTCCAACACAACCTAAAAACAACAAACAATTTTCAATTAACTTTTTTTTTCCCATAATTTCTAATTAAACCAAATTCACATTTAAACAAGGTAATTTTTTAAAATGTAGCCTCGAAACCTAAAAATAAAGTTCTACCAGGTTGAGGATATACAAAAGGTTTATGACCAGACATAGCTCCACTTTTAATTAGATTAGTATAATATTTCTCATTAAATACATTATTAATTGATGCTTTTAAGTTAATATTTTTAATTTTATGGGTAAGGCTAAAATCTGTTATTTGATATGCTTTAGATTTTTCTAAAATATATGTAGGATCGTTTCCTGATCTTTGTTTACCTACATATTTATATCCTAAAGACGCATTAGTAAAATAATCTATATTATAATTTAAAGACATATTACCAGAAATTCTAGAGACATATGATGTTTCATTTCCCTTTTCGATACCTTCAGTAAAGTGTGAATCAATATATGTAGCATTAGATTTAAATTTCAAGTTATCATTAATAGACTGGTCAAACTCAATTTCTAAACCTTGTTGAACAGAAGGATCAAAGTTTTCATTATTAAAGGTTGTTTGATTTAAATAAATTTGATTTTTTATCAAAGTTCTAAAAACAGATGCTTTATATCTCATTTGGCTGTCATCATACTCATATCCCAACTCAATATCATTGGAATATTGATGTTTAATGTCTTTTTCTACTGGATTTGGACTAACTAGAGAAATTATTTCATCTAGGCGAGGTGATCTATATGTTCTAGAAATATGTGCAAATACATTATTATAACTTTCTAGATTATAATCTACACCTAAAGACCAAGCATAATTGTCTCTTTCAATTGAAGACAAACTACTTTTAGTAGAGTAATTATCCGCATTTAATTCATAATGATGATAACGAAACCCAATTTCATATTTGATGTTTTTATATTCAGAATGGTCAAATTGAAAAGTTCCAAATGGCTCAAATATTTTTTGGTTTGCAATATTATGATACTTAACTTGAGACCAATTATTTCCTATAGCTCTATAATCAGAACTAAAAAAATCAACGCCTAAGTTAATATTAGAATCTAAATTTTTAAATTGATTTTTTTTACTTAATTTGGAGCTAAATGTTGATGTTTCTAGATTTGTTTTTGCTCTTATATATTGTCCCCAAGAGTAAGAAGAGGTTCTTTGATCTTTATCTTCAAATTTAAATACATTAGAAAACTTAGAACCTGAGTTTAAAATATTTTGTGACCCAACACTTATCGAGTTAACTTTTTCTGTTCCATAATCTTCTGGATTTCTTGAATATCTGGGCCTTGTATAAAAATCAGTTATAGAAATATTTCCTGGAAGACCTGTAAATTGTTCTGAGTATACTGATTTAAAATTATATCTATTAATAGAATCCTTTAAATAAGATAAATCGAAATTAAATGTATCATTCTCAAATTTATTATTTTCTCTATAACCTTTGCTATCTTCTTTAGATATAAAACTTTGAACAACAAAGTTGTCCAATCTCTTAGTTAATGAAAATGAACTATTTTTGCCGTTAAAAGATTTTACAGAGCTTTTAAATCTTAATTTATCTGATGTAAAAATAGGATTTTTAGTAATTATATTTATTGCTCCACCTACCGCACCATCACCAAATAGTACGCCAGCAGAACCTCCTTTTATAATCTCTATTTCATAAATGTCATCTATGTTTAATCTAGATAAATTTGCTCCACCTATTGTCATATCGGTTAATCTATTACCATTTACTAAAATAAGAATATTACGAGATGCTTGTTCTCCAAAGCCTCTAATTTTTATAGATGTTTTTGCATCAGTACCATAATAGAGGTTATCAAAATTAATTCCTGAATATTTTGATATTAAGTCACCTAATGTCTTATATGAGGATTTTCTTATAGTATTATAATCAATTATAGTAGTTGAACTACCAACAACATTTTTATTAATTTTGGATGGATGTATCGTAATTCTTAAAGGTTTTTTTTCCACAGCATATGAATTTGAAATAGGTATAATTAATAATATGAATGATAAAATAAACGCACGTGTAATCATAATTGCCTCCAGCAAATAAATAAACTTATAGGGCATAAGCCCTCACCTATTTAGTCGCTAGACGATATAGAACACGTGCCATCTACTCTACCCGGAAGCTGACAAAGCGACAGTTTATGGCAGGTCTCCTGGCTCATGCATCATTGATTAGGTAACCTTCCCAGAAATTAATTCCAGTGGCATATTTACCCTCACTTAGCATTTACAGTTGCGGGGACAGCTTTGGCATACAATTCAAATGAATTACCAAATTCCCATTTTAAGCTTGAAGAAATCTTCGAAGCACCATAAACACAATATTATTAGTTTAAATAATCTTAACAACGCAAGTACTAAATTATATTTTTTTAAAATGATGAAATTATCAATAATTGGAAATGGCTACACGGCTCAATTCTTGTCTAAAGAGGCTTTAAAAAAAGGTGTACAAGTTTCTATAATTACAAGAAATATTTCAAAACCAAAAAAAAATATCCATTATTTTAACTATTATGATTCTAAAAATATTGCAGAAAAGCTTTCTAAAGAAAATATCATTTCTACGGTCCCACCAAATGAAGAGGGATTAGACCCAGTTATCCAAAAGTATGGAAAATCAATTGAGTCAAATAAAAATAAAATCATATATTTTTCTGCAACGTCAGTATATGGAGATGGAGAAATAAATGAAGAGACGAAACCTGATCCCAAACATAATAGAGGTATAATTAGACTTAATGCAGAAGAAGAGTGGATTAAAACCAATCGTAATGTTTCACTTTTTCGAATTGTAGGTATATATGGCCCCAAAAGACATCCAATGATAAAATACCTAGAAGGAAATAATAAAATTCTTTTTAAAAAAGACTATATCCCAAATAGAATTCATGTTGAAGATTTGTCTTCAATAACTATTCAATTTTTAATTGAAAATCTACACTATCAAATTGTCAACATATGCGACCAAAACAAAGTTAGTAGTTATGAAGCAGTTAAATACGTTACAGACAAATTAAAATTAAAAGAACCGTTAATAGTTAAATATAATCCAAATCAGGTTTCTAATAATTTGAAATCTTTTTATGAGTTTAATAGAATTATCAAATGTAAAGTTATAGAAAATGATCTCAAATATGAATATAAATATCCTGACTACCCAAAAGCTTTACTTGATTTAACAAAAAAATTAATTAAAAGATAAACAAATCTAGGATAATTTCATTGTCAAAATTCTCTAATAATTGTCATAAAGTAACATTCATAAAACATTGGACTGAAAGTTTATTTTCTTTTCGTATTCAAAGACCACAAAGTTTTAAATTTAGATCTGGTGAATTTGTAATGATCGGCTTACCAAATGAAAATGATAAGCCAATATTAAGGGCTTATTCAATCGCCTCACCAAGTTGGTCAGAAGAATTAGAGTTTTATTCTATTATAGTTAAAGATGGTCCCTTAACATCAAAATTAAAGAATATTAAGATAGATGATGAAATAATTATGATGCCTAAATCTACTGGCACATTAGTTTTGGATGCATTAAAGCCTGGCAAAAGATTATTTTTACTCTCCTCTGGAACTGGTTTTGCACCCTTTGCATCACTTATAAGAGAGCCAGAAACGTATGAAAAATTTGAGACAGTAGTCGTAACTCATACCTGCAGAACTGTTCCTGAACTAGCTTATAGCCAGGAAATAATTAATGAAAGTAACGATGACGAAATTATTAAAGACTTTATTGAAAATAAATTAATAAGTTATCATTCTACTACAAGGGAAAATTTTATGAATAACGGAAGAATAACCGAACTAATTAGTACAAATAAAATTTTTAATGACCTTAAAATTGACCATATATCATCTGATGACAGATTTATGTTTTGCGGATCAATGGGGCTAAACAATGATCTTAAGGCTATAATGATGGAACATAATTTACAAGAAGGAGCAAATAATAACCCCGCTGAATTTGTCTTAGAAAAGGCTTTTGTAGGTTAACTTACCATTTTTCTATGTCAGGCCTTAGCTCTACGTCAAAGGACCAGGCTGAGCGTTTTTGTTGTGATATTCTATAAATTTCTTCTGCAATATCTTCAGGTTGTGCAAATTCTATTTCATCTTTATTTTTTTGATGTTCAATCCTGTTTCTCGTCCATGGAGTATTAATTGATGCGTCTATAGTTACATATGAGACGTGAATACCCTTTGGGCCAAAATCACGAGCTAAAGATTGTGCTAAAATCCTTTGAGCTGCCTTAGTAGGTGCAAAATATGGTGTCATAGCAACCCCCCTGTGTGCAGCAGTATTTCCTGTGACTATAATTACGCCCTTTTTATTTTTCAACATATCTGGTATCAAAAAATGAGCCAAGTACATAAGGGAGGTTGTATTAATTCGAAAGTTTTTTTCTAACCATTCTGGTTTTCCGTTAAGTAAATATTCAAAATTTCCTTTAACTGCATTATGAATTAGTACTTCTGGGGCTTCCATTTCATCTTTTATTTTTTTACAAGTATTCTCTAATGCGGTTAAGTCTGATACGTCACAGACATAGCCTTTAGAGTCTGGTAATTCTTTTTCAAATTTAATTAATCTTTCTCTAGTTCTAGCTATCATTGCAATTTTGTAGCCCGCTTTAGCGAAACGTCTAGCCGTAAAGCCCCCTGTACCTTCCCCAAGGCCAGTAATCAAACAAACAGGTTTAGAAAAATTCGGCATATTGTATCTCCAAAAGGAAAATGAAATTTCATGTTAAAATAATCAATAATTTGTATGATGTAAATAATTAGAGATTGAAAGGATTTATAGTAAAAAATGGTGGGCGGTGACGGTCTCGAACCGCCGACATTCTCGGTGTAAACGAGATGCTCTACCAACTGAGCTAACCGCCCATTTTTATATAAGTTTATACGTAATTTTAATAAGGTTGACAACTATGAACTTATTTATTTTGCCATAATGTATATTGATTAAATATAAAGGAATAATCTTGAAATTGAAAATAAATAAGCAGCCAACAATTTGGATAATAGAACAAATAAAACTACTAGCTCCCAGAAGAAAAATCGAAATATTAGATTTTGCTAGTGGGAATGGAAGAAATAGTATTCATTTAGTAGAAAAAAACAGAAATATAACAGCCATAGATAAAGATAGTATGAAATTAGTTAAGTACGATCATTTTGAGCATATCAATACAATCTGTTTTGACCTTGAAACAGATCAAAATTGGCCCTTGAAAGAAAAATATTACGATATCATTATAGTTGTGAATTATTTGTATAGACCTAAAGTCAAAAAAATACTGAATTTGTTGAAAGATGGGGGATATTTATTTTATGAAACTTTTTCAGTTGGCAACGAAAAATACGGTTCACCAAAAAATCCAAATTTTTTATTGAAAGATAGAGAGCTAATTAATCTATTCGGTAAAAAAAACGAGATATTGAATTATTTTAATGGTAAAGTTGTTGAAGAAAAACTATCCATTAAACAAAGGTGTTTAATAAAAAAGACGTCTTAAATAAGACGCCTTTCTAAAATTATAAATTTTTAATTAATTGTTAACTGCGTCCTTTAAAGGGCTTCCAGCTTTAAATTTTGGTTGCTTAGAGGCTTTAATTTGAATGGCTTCGCCAGTTCTAGGGTTTCTTCCTGTTGTAGCGGCACGGTTGGCAACAGAAAAAGTTCCAAAGCCGACTATACGCACATCTCCGCCTGATTTTAGAGCACCGGTAATTGACTCAAAGACGCCATCAACTGCTTTAGCCGCATCTACTTTTGAAAGACCTGAAGTTTCAGAAACACTTGCCACCAATTCATTTTTATTCATTCGTACCTCCGTTTAAAGATTGATAATTAAATATTTATATACGATATTACTTTATAACTCTAGTAAATAAAGACGATTTTTACAAAGAAAATTATAAAATTAATTTATTTTAATGGGAAATATTAGCCTCATCTGGCATACTGGTTTCACCAGCTGGACTTAATTTACTAGTATCTAATACACTTATTTCTTGAGGTGATCGAGATAAAGCATTTTCAATTACCTGATAAACTGAATCTACAGGTATTATATTTAATTCCTCTTTTATATTATCTGGTATTTCTACTAAATCTTTTTTATTGTCGATAGGTATTAAAACTGTTTTTAAACCGCCTCTTTTGGCTGCTAATAATTTTTCCTTTAGGCCACCAATTGGAAGAACTCTTCCTCTTAAAGTTATCTCGCCCGTCATACCAACATTACTTTTGATCTTTATATCTGTTAAAGCAGAAACTATACTAGTGACCATTGCAACACCTGCAGATGGACCATCTTTTGGAGTAGCACCTTCTGGGACATGAACGTGTATGTCATATTTTTCTAAATCAATTGGGTTTAAGCCATAAGATAATGCTTTAGATCTTATAAAAAATTCAGCTGCCTTAACAGACTCCTTCATAACATCACCTAATTTACCTGTTGCTGTAACTTTACCCTTACCCCTCACTTTAACTGCTTCAATAGATAATAGTTCACCTCCTACTTCAGTCCAAGCTAACCCCGTAGTTATACCTACAAGATTATCTTTTTCAATTTCTTGTCTTTGATAAATGGGTACACCTAAAATATCTTCAATATTTTCTTTGGTTATATTAAAAGATTTAGCTTCTTTTTTTTCAATTAAAGTAACTATTTTTCTAGTTAATTTCGCTAATTGTCTTTCTAAACTTCTAACACCAGCTTCTCTTGTGTAAGATTGAATTATTATTTTAAGGGCTTCCTCATTAATAGAAAATTCTATTTCTTTAAGTTTACAATTATCCATTTGTTTTTTTATTAGATGTCTTTTTGCTATTTCAAGTTTTTCGTCTTCTGTATAACCAGAAAGCCTTATTATTTCCATCCTATCTAATAAAGCTTGAGGCATATTTAGTGTATTAGAAGTAGTAATAAACAATACTTTTGATAAGTCATAATCTATTTCTAGATAGTGATCTTGAAAAGTCTTATTCTGTTCAGGATCTAATACTTCTAAAAGTGCAGAGGAAGGATCACCTCTATAATCATTCCCTAATTTATCTATTTCATCCAATAAGAAAAGTGGATTAATTGCAGAAGCTTTTTTCATCCCATGAACTATTTTTCCAGGAAGTGAGCCTATGTAAGTTCTTCTGTGACCTCTTATTTCAGCTTCATCTCTAACTCCACCTAAAGCCATTCTGATATATTCTCTACCTGTAGCTTTTGCTATTGATTTTCCTAAAGACGTTTTACCAACACCTGGTGGACCAACTAAACACAGAATTGGACCTTTAATTTCTTTAGTCCTCTTTTGAACCGCTAAAAATTCTATTATTCTGTCTTTAACTTTATCTAAGCCATAATGATCATTATCTAATATTTCTCTAGCTTTAACTATATCAGTTTTAACTTTGTTAGTTTTCGTCCATGGAATTGAAACCAACCAATCGATGTATGACCGACTAACGGTAGCCTCAGCACTCATAGGGCTCATATTTTTTAATTTTTTTAACTCTGATAGTGCTTTCTCTTTAGCTTCTTTTGTTAATTTACCATTATCAATTTTTTCTTGAATTTCATCAAACTCATTTTTTCCATCTTCAGACGACCCAAGTTCTTTTTGAATTGCTTTTAATTGTTCATTCAAATAATACTCACGTTGTGTTTTTTCCATCTGTGTTTTAACACGACTCCTTATTTTCTTTTCAGAGCTTAATATCTCAATCTCATTTTTAATTTTTAGTATTAAACTTTCTATACGTTCAATTGGGTTTATCATTTCAAGAAAGGATTGTTTTTCTTCAATATTAAATACTAAATGATTAATTATTGTGTCTGATAAGGTATTAGCATCTTTTAAATCAGAAATAGTTGACATGATTTCAGGACTTATTTTACCATTTAATTTTGCATATCTTTCAAACACATCAAGTAAATTAGAAGTAATTTCGTTACTTTGAACTAAAGATACTTCTTCATTCTTTGATAAAATTGAATCGGTACTTAGATAAGAATTAGAAATTTTGATATTTTTTACAATACATCTAGATTTTCCTTCAACTAAAACTTTTACTGTGCCATCTGGAAGTTTTAGCATCTGAAGTATATTGCCTAAGGTCCCAACTTTGTATAAATCTTTTTCTTTAGGATCTTCAATAGAGGGTTTTTTTTGAGTTAGTAAAACTATTTCTTTATTTTCTTCCATGACTGCTTCAATCGCATTGATAGACTTTGTTCTACCAACAAAAAGTGGAGCGATCATGTGTGGGAATATAACAATATCTCTCAGCGGTAATATAAGGTGAGTTATTTTAGTCAAAGTAATATCCTTTAAAACATTGTAAACTTATAAATGATATTTTTTTTTTAAACTTCAAGTTAAAATTATATTTTAAAGAGAATTATTAATTTCTTTGGATTTTTTTTCGTGAACTAAAAGAGGTTTACTACCTTTTAATACTACTTCTTCATTTATAACAACTTCATCAATATCTGGTTCTGAAGGAAGCTCAAACATAGTATCCATTAAAATATTTTCGATAATTGACCTTAATCCTCTAGCTCCAGTCTTCAAACTTATAGCTTTTTGAGCTACTGCTTTCAGGGCATTTTGCCTAAACTCAAGTTTGGTATTTTCCATCTCAAAAAGTTTTTGATATTGTTTAATTAATGCATTTTTTGGTTTTGTTAAAATCGTAACTAAAGCATCTTCATCAAGATCTTCAAGAGTTGCTAAAACTGGCAGGCGACCAATGAACTCAGGAATCAGACCATATTTAACTAAATCACCTGGTTCTACTTCTTTTAAAATATCTGAACTAGATACATCTTTAGTATTAATAATATCTGCGCCAAAACCAATTGAAGATCCCGTATTTCTATTAGAAATCAGCTTATCTAAACCTGCGAATGCTCCACCACATATAAAAAGTATATTAGTTGTATCTACTTGAAGAAACTCTTGTTGAGGATGTTTTCTACCACCTTGTGGTGGAACAGCTGCTACAGTACCTTCCATAATTTTGAGTAAAGCCTGTTGGACACCTTCACCGCTTACATCTCTTGTGATCGAAGGGTTTTCAGATTTCCTTGAAATTTTATCAACTTCATCAATATAAACAATCCCCTTTTGAGCTCTTTCAACATTATAATCAGAGGCTTGAAGTAATTTTAATATTATATTTTCAACATCTTCGCCAACATAACCTGCTTCAGTTAAAGTTGTAGCGTCAGCCATAGTAAATGGTACATCTAAAATCTTAGCTAAGGTTTGTGCAAGTAAGGTTTTTCCGCAACCAGTTGGCCCGACTAGAAGAATATTTGATTTAGAAATTTCAATATCATTCATATTTAAAGTATTTGTTAATCTTTTATAATGATTGTGGACAGCAACGGACAACACTCTTTTGGCTTTTCTTTGGCCAATTACATAATCATCCAATATTTTACAAATTTCAGCTGGCGAAGGAATACCTTCTTTATTTTTAGTAATTGAGGATTGATGCTCTTCTTTAATTATATCCATACATAGTTCAACACACTCGTCACAAATAAAGACTGTTGGTCCTGCAATTAATTTTTTTACTTCATGCTGACTTTTCCCACAAAATGAACAATATAAAGTTGTTTTATTTTTCCCTTCATGTTTTTGTTCATCCATTTTCTACCTCACTGATTCTGTTAGTGTTCTATTATTCTATGGGTTTTATTTAAAATGCAATATAAAATGTTTATTTGTTTTATTTAGTATTTGGTCTCTTGTCGACAACTTCGTCTATTAATCCAAGTTTACATGCGTCCTCAGGGGATAAAAATGTATCTCTATCCATTAATCTTTCAATTTCTGCAATTTTCTTGCCAGAATGTTTTACATAAATGCCGTTTAATCTAGTTCTTAAGTTAATTATTTCCTTTGCGTGTATCTCTATATCGCTAGCCTGACCCTGAAAGCCTCCTGATGGTTGATGTGTCATTATTCTTGCATTAGGAAGACAGTATCTTTTATTTTTAGCTCCTGCAGTCAGTAATAAAGAACCCATACTAGCAGCTTGCCCTATACACACAGTTGATACATCAGGCCTTATATATTCCATAGTGTCATATATTGACAATCCCGATGTGACGACTCCACCTGGAGAATTAATATACATTGAAATGTCTTTTTTTGGATTTTCAGCTTCTAAAAATAATAATTGAGCACATACTAATGATGCAATATTATCATCAACGGGTCCTACAAGAAAAATTATTCTTTCTTTTAAAAGTCTAGAGTATATGTCATAAGATCTTTCTCCTCTACTTGTTTGTTCAACAACCATAGGAACTAATGCTCCTGTTTCATTTATTGACGAAAATGAATTAGAAAAATTTTCATACATATTAATTTTTTCTCCTTTTATAAATTTTTATTTAATTAAGTTTTGAACTATTTTTTATTAACCTTTTTAGATGATTTCTTTACTTTATTTTTAACGACTAATTTATTTGATTTTTTTGCTTTATCTGCTTCTTTTTTTAAATCAAGTTCTTCTTCTTTGTAAAGTTCATCTAATGTAACAACCTTTTCTTTGGTATTTGCTAACTCTAAAATAAAATCTATAATTTTATCTTCGAAAATTGGCCCTGATAATTGTTGTTGAGCTTCAGGGTTATTTTTAAAATAATCCATAACTTGCTTTTCCTGTCCAGGGTATTTTTGTATTTCTTTCATCATAGCATTTCGAGTATCTTCTTCTTCTACTTTTATATTATTTTTTCTGCCTATCTCAGATAGGAGAAGACCAAGTCTAACTCTTCTTTTTGCAATCTCAGAAGCGTCTTGTTTTTCTTCTTTTTTCATCCCCTTATCTGGTTCTGGTCCTTGATTTTTTATATAATCTTTAGATGCCTCATCTGGCTTTGCGTTGGGATTCATTGCTTTACAAATATTATTATATTCGTCTTTTTCCAAAGTTTCTGGCAGATCAAAGGAAACATTATCAGCTAATTTATCAAGAATTTGTCTTTTAGATTTTTCTCTACTAGCTTGATCATGTTGCTTAGTAATTTGATCAGCAACAGCAGATTTTAAAGCTTTTAAATCTGCCATACCTAATGTTTTAGCAAATTCGTCATTAATGACCAATTCTACATCTTCTTTAATTTCATTTATAGTTGTTTCAAAGATAGCTTTTTTCCCAGCTAGATTTTTAGCTTGATAATCTTCAGGAAAAGTAACAGCAATACTAACTTTTTTTCCAACTTTACTTCCTACTAGCCCATCTTCAAAACCTGGAATGAAAGAATTAGATCCAAGTTTTAGATTATGACCTTTGGCTTCTCCCCCTTCAAAGGGAATCCCATCAACTTTTCCTAAAAAATCAATTACAACAGTATCACCTTTTTTAGCATTTCTATCTTTTTTTATTGTTTTAGTTCCAATATTTTCTTTGGCTATTTTTTCCACTGCATCATTTATATCTTTGTCAGTAACTTTAACGATAGGCTTAATAATCTCTAAATTTGACAAATCAGGAATTTCAAATTCAGGCATTATCTCAACTGAAAGTTTTGCCTTTAAATCTTTCCCTTCTTCAAATGATATGATCTCTATTTTTGGTTGAGAAGAAGGAGTTAATTTATTTTTCTCCATCGTATCTTTAGTCACATTATCAACAGATTCTTTGACAACCTCGCCTAAGACTTGTTTACCAAATCTATTTTTGACTACTGAAACTGGTACTTTTCCTGGCCTGAAACCAGGTAGATTTGCCTCTTTTGCAATGTTATTAAGTTTTTCATCAACTAATTTATTTAACTCTGAATTAGTAATTATAACTTCAAATTCACGTTTTAGACCTTTAGATAATGTTTGTGTAATAGCCATTTTAGTATCAAACTCCTTAAACAAAATATTTAAATTTTAATTTATGGTGCGGGCGAAGGGACTTGAACCCCCACACCTTTCGATACAAGAACCTAAATCTTGCGCGTCTACCAGTTCCGCCACGCCCGCAAAAAATTGTATTTATAATTAAAACAATTGCTAACTTAGGAACGATCAAAGGTCAAGTTAGAATGATCATAAAATTAATTGGGGCGAGTGACCGGCTTCGAACCGGCGACCTCAGGTACCACAAACCCGCGCTCTAACCAACTGAGCTACACCCGCCATAAAATAAAATAGTTATCTATAATGTTGAAAACGCTTTATTTAATTTTACGAATGTATAAATATTTAATATTATAAAAATAATCAAGGTTTTATTAAATGACAAATTTTTATGAAATGGCTAATAGAAATAATAATCTAGGCACAGAAACAGCTTTTACAGTTTTAGCGAAAGCTAATAAATTAGCCTCAGAAGGAAAAAGCATAATTAACCTAGGTATCGGTCAGCCAGATTTTCAAACTCCAGAACACATTGTCAACGCAGGAATAAAAGCCCTTAAAGATGGGCATCATGGATATACTCAATCCACAGGCATGCCTAAATTAAGAGAGGCTGTCTCATATGATATTTTTAGAAGGCATAGTGTAAAAGTTTCCCCAGAAAATATTATAATCGTGCCTGGTGGCAAAGTTATAATATTTTTCTCAGCAATGTTGATGGGAGAAAAAAATAAGGAAATATTGTATCCTAATCCAGGGTTTCCTATTTATGAATCTGCTATTAATTATTCTGGAGCTAAAGCAATTCCATACGAATTAAGTGAAACCGAGGGATTTTCTTTTTCAGCAGATGACATACTTAAAAAAATTAATCAAAATACAAGTTTAATTATAATTAACAGTCCTGCAAATCCAACTGGAGGCGTTGTTCCAAAGCTGGAACTTGAAAAACTTGCTAAGGGGTTAGAAAAATTTCCTAAAGTAGTCTTAATGAGTGACGAGATTTATGATCAATTTTGTTTTGGAGAAAATGATTTCACATCAATGTTAAAATTTCCTGAATTAAAAGATAGACTTATTATTCTTAATGGATGGTCCAAGACTTACGCCATGACGGGTTGGCGCCTTGGTTATGGAGTATTTCCCAGGAAACTATGCGAAATTGCTGAAAAATTAGCCGTCAATATTCACTCATGTGTAAATGCTAGTGCTCAATATGCCGCATTGGAGGCTTTAACTGGTCCCCAGAACTGTGTTGAAGAGATGAATCAGACCTTCAAAAAAAGAGCCAATTTTATGTTTTCAAAGTTAAACGAATTAAATGGATTAAATTGTCAAAAACCAAATGGTGCGTTTTATTGTTTTCCCAACATAAAAAGTACTAATAAAAATTCTTTAGAACTTCAAAATATATTATTAGACAAAATTGGAGTTGCAACAGTAGCTGGAACATCTTTTGGAAAATTTGGCGAAGGATATATCAGATTGTCTTGCGCCAATTCACATGAAGCAATTGAAGAGGCGATATCTAGGATGAAGAATATTTTTTAGAAATTAATGCCTAATTTTTAATCAATTATTTCTAATATTTTAGAAGTTTATAATTAAAATTTTGATCTAAGTTATTTTTAAATATAAACAAGATTTGATTTAGGAAGACGAATATGAAAAAAATCGAAGCTATAATTAAACCATTCAAACTCGATGAAGTTAAAAATTCTCTTTCCTTGATAGGTATTCAAGGGTTAACCGTATATGAAGCAAAGGGTTTTGGTAGGCAAAAAGGTCATACTGAACTCTACAGAGGTGCTGAGTATGTGGTCGATTTTTTGCCTAAAGTTAAAATTGAAATAATTTTAGATGATGATCTTGTCGAATCCGCAATTGAGTGTATAGAACAATCAGCTAAAACTGGCAGAATTGGTGATGGTAAAATTTTTGTCTCTACTATAGATCAAGCTATCCGTATTAGAACCGGTGAAAAAGGTAATGAAGCAATATAAATATTAATGGAGTTAATAATGTCAGACGCAAAAACAATTATGAATATGATCAAAGAAAAAGAAATACAATTTGTAGATTTAAGATTTACTGACCCAAGAGGTAAAATGCAACATTTATCTCAACATGTCAGTACTATTGACGAGAAAAGTCTTGCAGAAGGTTTTATGTTCGATGGGTCATCTATAGCTGGTTGGAAAGCAATTAATGAATCTGACATGAAGTTAATGCCTGACTGCTCTAGAGGTATTGTTGATCCTTTTTTCTCACAACCAACTTTGTCAATATTTTGTGATGTTTTAGACCCTATATCTGGTGAACCTTACGAAAGGGATCCAAGGTCAACTGCCAAACAAGCTCTAGCTTACATGGGTTCGATTGGAGTTGGTGATACCGCTTACTTTGGTCCTGAACCTGAGTTTTTTGTTTTTGATGATGTAAAATATGAAGCTGATATGAATTCCTCATTTTATAAAATTGATTCATCAGAAGGTCCTTACAATTCTGGCAAAGAATTTGAAGAAGGTAATATGGGTCACAGACCAGGTATTAAAGGTGGGTACTTTCCAGTTCCACCAGTGGACTCTGCTCAAGACTTGAGAAGCGAGATGGTTTTGTCACTAGTTGATATGGGAGTTCCAATGGAAAAACATCATCATGAAGTAGCTCCATCTCAGCATGAATTAGGTATGATGTTTGGAACTTTGATAGATACTGCAGACAATGTTCAACTTTACAAATACGCTGTCCATAATGTTGCTCATTCTTTTGGTCAAACAGCCACTTTTATGCCAAAGCCAGTTGCAGGTGATAATGGAACGGGAATGCACACACACCAATCAATATGGAAAGATGGTAAACCACTGTTTGCAGGTGATAAATACGCTCAACTTTCACAAACTTGCCTTCACTATATAGGTGGTATTATAAAACATGCAAAAGCCATTAATGCATTCACCAACCCATCAACAAATTCTTATAAGAGATTAATACCTGGGTTCGAAGCACCTGTGATTCTAGCATATTCAGCAAGAAATCGCTCTGCTTCATGCCGCATTCCGTTCACTGATAGTCCTAACGGAAAAAGAGTTGAAGTTAGGTTTCCTGACGCAACTGCTAATCCTTATCTGGCTTTTTCTGCAATGTTAATGGCAGGATTAGATGGGATACAAAATAAAATAGATCCCGGTGAAGCAATGGATCAGGACTTATACGAACTTCCAGCTAGTGAACTAACAAGCATTCCAACAGTGTGCGGTTCGTTAAGAGAAGCTTTAGATGCTCTTGCAAATGACATGTCTTTTTTAACTAAAGGTAATGTTTTTACGAAAGATCAGATCGAGGCTTATATTGATCTAAAAATGGAAGAGGTTGTTCAATTTGAACATGCGCCTCATCCAGTTGAGTTCAAAATGTATTATTCAAGTTAATATAAAAAAAACCTAGTTTTAACTAGGTTTTTTTCTCAAAATACGTTAATTATTGATAAATTAATACCTTATATTAAAATTGTACTTAGTTTTCACTAACTAATGAATGAAATTTTGCTAGATAACAACTATAACGCCACTGAAATTGAAGTTTTAGAAGGTCTAGAACCAATAAGACATAGACCAGGAATGTATATAGGTGGGACAGACAACAATGCCTTACATCACTTAGCTATAGAAATTATAGATAACTGTATGGACGAAGTTGTTGCTAAACATGCAACGACTATATGTGTTGAACTCTTTGGTGACAATACTATTTCTATATCTGACAATGGAAGAGGAATTCCAATTGACAGTCATCCAAAGTTTAAAAATAAATCAGCATTAGAAGTAATAATGACAACGCTACATTCAGGAGGTAAGTTTTCAAATAAAAATTATACAACCTCAAGCGGTCTTCACGGAGTTGGAGCATCAGTTGTAAATGCTCTTTCTTCTTTTTTAAAAGTTCAAGTTATTCGTGAAGGTATTCTTTATAAACAAGAATTTTCAAAGGGATTACCTACAACAAAACTAAATAAAATAGAGTCAACAAAAAAATCCAACGGAACTAGCATTTCATTTAAACCAGATACAAGTATATTTGGAGAAAATAATTTTTTTAGTCCTGACAAGCTCTTTAAAATTTTGGAATATAAAGCTTATCTTTTTGGTGGTGTTCAAATAAATTGGGAATGTGATACTTCTTTGATTAAGTTAAATAGTCAAACACCACATTCAAAAAAAATATGTTATAAAAATGGAATAATTGATTATATCAAATTTAAAACTTCAACTATCCCAATGTTTACTACATCTACTTTTGACGGAAACGTGAAGATTGAAGATGAAAATGTAGAATGGGTAGTTGCTTGGCTTACAAATAGTGAAACAAGTTTTATAGAAACTTACTGTAATACTGTTCCAACACCTCTTGGTGGGAGTCATGAATTAGGGTTTAGACACGCACTTACTAAGGGAATAAGAAAATTTGCAGATATTAAAGGATTTAAAAAAGCTAATGAGATTATTTATGATGATTTAATAAATTCAACAGGTTCTATTTTGTCTATTTTTATTAAGAACCCACAGTTCCAAGGACAAACAAAAGAAAAACTAGTAAGTTTATCAAGTGCTAAACTTGTTGAAATTGCCATAAAAGATAGATTTGAAACTTGGTTATCGAATGATCTTTCTATTGGTGAGGCAATATTAAACCGTACTATTAATAACTATGAAGAAAGAAAAAGGAAAAAAAAAGAAAAAGATATTTTTAGGAAAACCATAACAAAAAAAATTCGTCTTCCTGGTAAATTAGCTGATTGTAGTAGTGATAAATTTGAAGAAACTGAACTTTTCATTGTAGAGGGTGATAGTGCTGGAGGATCCGCCAAACAAGCCCGTGAGAGAATGACGCAGGCAGTACTTCCACTTAAAGGTAAAATATTAAATGTCGCTAGCGCATCAAGTGAAAAAATGTCTCTTAACCAAGAAATTAATGATTTAAAACAAGCTATTGGATTAGAACAAATAAAATCAAATAATATTGAAAATTTGAGATATAATAAAATTATAATAATGACAGATGCAGATGTTGATGGAGCTCATATTGCTGCTCTTTTGTTAACTTTCTTTTATAATTACTTTCCCGAAATAATAGAAAAGGGTCATTTATACCTTGCCCAACCTCCCCTTTATAGAATTACACATAATGGACAATCTCAATATGCCCAAACAGAAGAAAATAAAAATGAAATTATCAATGAAAAGTTTTCTGGTAAAGGTATTGTAAGTCGCTTTAAAGGTCTAGGAGAAATGCCTCCATCACAGCTAAAAGAAACAACAATGTCATCTAAAACAAGAAAACTTTTAAAAATCACTGTACCTAAAAGAGACATTATAGAAGCTGATCAAAGAAGATTAGTTGACGAGTTAGTAAATATACTAATGGGTAAAAAACCAGAACTTAGATTTAAATACATTCAAGAAAATGCTAATTTGGTAAATAATTTTGATATTTGAATAGTATGTGCTTGAAATGATTAATTTGACATCTAGTAAATATGAGTAAATAAATTATAATTACATTTTTAAGGAATAAACGTGAATTTTGAAGAACTAGGTTTATGTAAAGAGATAATATCTTCTATTAAAGAAAAAGGCTATAAAAATCCTACAGAAATTCAAAGAAGCGCTATACCCCATATCTTGACGGGTAGAGATTTATTAGGCTGCGCACAAACTGGTACAGGTAAGACTGGTTCGTTCATTATGCCCTTGGCTGAAATATTAAGTTCTGGAAAATCTAAGTCAAGGATGCCTAGATCACTTATTTTAGCTCCAACTAGAGAATTAGCTATGCAAGTAGCTGATGAGTTTAATTTTATCAATAAATTTCTTAAGTTACAAATGGCATTGTTAATTGGAGGAGTATCATTTACCGAACAAGATAACAAATTAGCAAAGGGTGTTGATGTACTTGTAGCAACCCCAGGCAGACTTATAGATCACATAGAAAGAGGTAAAGTTATTATAAAAGATGTCAAAATACTCATTGTTGATGAGGCTGACAGAATGTTGGACATGGGATTTATTCCAGACATAATGAAAATTAATAAATTATTACCAAAAATAAGACAAACATTATTTTTTTCTGCAACGCTTTCTAGAGAAATAAGAAATATTGGAAAAAATTTATTAATCAACCCAAAAGAAATAACGATTAGCCCTTATTCATCAACCTCTTCAAATATAGACAGCTATTTTTATCAAAGTTATGACAAGAATAAATTAAATGATCTCAAAACATTATTGGACATTGGTTCATTTAATAGTGCTGTAATTTTTTGTAATAAAAAAAATGATATTGATAAAGTTTATAGATTTTTAAAAAAAAATAATTATAAATGTGTTTGTCTGCACGGAGATATGAATCAAAGTTCAAGGACCAATTCTCTGGAAGATTTTAAGAGAAAATCCGCTAATATGCTTGTCGCTTCTGATGTTGCAGCACGAGGTATAGACGTGAAGGATTTAAGTCACGTATTTAATTATGATGTGCCAAATAATCCAGAAGATTATGTCCATCGTATAGGTAGGACTGGAAGAGCAGGAAAAAAAGGTAAAGCATATACTATCTTTAATGAAAAAGATGAAAAGAATATTTTATTGATTGAAAAACTAATCAAAAAGAAAGTAAAGAAGCTAAAAATAAAAGATATAAATTTTAATAATCGTAATTCCAACATAAAAGATTTAGAAAAAATAAATCCAGATAAAATAAGCTCAAAACAGAATAAAAAATCAAAATTTTTACCTGTTGAAAATTTTTTAAATTTTAAAGAAAGTGGTAAAATTCCTGAATTTTTAAACATAAAAAAATCAATCTAACGCTTTTTCTATTATCTCAGTCAAATCATTTGAAGGATTTTTATTAATAATATTTTTGAGTACTTTTTTAATTTTATTTTTTCTGCTCTCATTATAATTTTTAAACCTAGTAAGTGGTAGTATTAGCCGAGCTGCTGCTTGAGGATTTCTTTTATCAATAATACTTATTTGTTGAGAAACAAACTTATAACCAGAGGAGTCTTGAGCATGAAAAAGTAAAATATTCTCTCTCTGGAAAGTGCCTAATACAGACCTTAACTTGTTAGGATTCTTCATATCAAACGATTTATGTCTCATTAATTTCTTTATATGATTAATTCCATCAACTTTAAAATTAAGTGAAGACATCATTTCAAACCATTTTTCTAATACTAAATCATTATTACTCCATTTCTGATAAAAATTATTTAAGTATTTTAATGCTATTTTTTTATTAGTTAAACACAAAGATTTCAATCCAGCTATAGAAAGTGTCATGTTATTACTTTGAGCAATTTTGGTAGCTATCTTCATTCCAATTTTACTATCTATTAATATTAAGTATTTTAGTATTTTTTCTAGTAAAGCTCTTTCACCTACAAATTCTAACGTATCAATTTTTTTATAAAAAAGACTTAATGCTAACTTCTCTAAAATATCTTTTAAGTTTAAAGCAATTGATTTTATAAGATCTATTCTTTTTAAATAAACATCAATTGGATCTATAATCTCAAATAAATTTTCATATGAATATCTTGAGGGTGCTTCTAAAAAAAATGCCATCAAAGAAAAATCAATTTTTTTGTCGGGTAGTAGAATTCTTAATGAATCACAGAGAAGCTTAACGGTAGATTTATTTAGATAACAATCCAAATATAAATTTTGAATTGCATCCCATCTATTATAAGAATCATTATCAAATTTGAGTATGTGGACATACTCATTAATTGTTAAGTCAGCTTCTAATATTACTGGGGCTGAAAACCCCCTCAAAAACGAGGGAGTAAGGTTAATCTCATTAATAATTATTTTTATAGTATCTTCACTCTTACTAAATAAATAGACATGTTCATATTTTGATTTCGTATTAGTTAATTTAAATTTAACAAAATTGCCTTTTTTATCTAAAAATGACAATTTTATGGGTATTGGTAGATGGCTTTTTTGGCCATTAATTTTTTGAGACATTTTAAATTTTAATCCAGAATTTTCAATCTCTCTCTTAATACTTAAAGTTGGTGTACCTGCTTGAGAATACCATTTTTTAAAAATTGTCAAATCTGATTTACTACCTTTAGTAAGAGCATCTATAAAGTTTTCACAAGTAACCGCTTTTCCATCATAGCTTTCAAAGTAAACATTCATTCCTTTTCTATATAGGTTTTCACCAAGATAATTAAATATCATTCTAATTACCTCAGCACCTTTTTCATAGACAGTTGGTGTGTAAAAATTGTTAATTTCAATATAATTTTCTGGCCTTATTGCATGGCTATTAGATCCGGCATCTTCAGGGAATTGTATGGATCTCAATAGTAAAACATCCTCTATACGTTTTACACCTCTTATATTCATATCTGCAGAAAACTCTTGATCTCTAAAAACTGTTAAGCCTTCCTTTAACGTTAATTGAAACCAATCTCTACAAGTAACTCGATTGCCCGTCCAGTTATGAAAATACTCATGCGCAATAATAGCTTCGATATTTTTAAAATCTCTATCTGTAGCAGTTTTGTCGTCTGCAAGAATAAATTTTGAATTAAAAATATTTAAACCTTTATTTTCCATTGCTCCCATATTAAAATGACTCACAGCAACTATCATAAAAGTATTCAAATCATATTCTAATCCATATTTTTTTTCGTCCCAACGCATTGCACTTTTTAGACTTTTCATAGCATGTCTCGTAAGAAATTTGTTTCCAATTTCAGTAAAAATCTTGAGGGTGATTATTTTGTTTGAAAAAGTTTTAAAATTAGATTCATAAAACTCTAAATTCCCAACTACAAGAGCAAATAGGTAAGAAGGTTTTGGAAAAGGATCATGCCAAACTTTAAAATGTCTTAGATTATTTTTCGAGCCTTCTTCAATCAAATTCCCATTTGAAAGTAATGTGTTGAATTTATTTGACGATTCAATTTTGACTGTGAATTTACTTAAACAATCTGGCCTATCTGGAAACCATGTAATTTTTCTAAAACCTTCAGGTTCGCATTGAGTACAAAACATATTATTACTCTCATATAACCCTTCTAAAGAAGAGTTATCTCTAGGGAAAATTTTTACTTCAGTCATTATTTTTACGGAATTAGCACTACTTGGGATGGGTATTGAAACAACTTCGTTGTTCTTTTCTAAGCTATCTATTTTTATACTTTCAGTTTTTATTTCATCTATAATTAATAAAAACTTGGAAGTAATTAAATCTATCCCATTTAATTTAATTGAGTTGTTGTAACTATAGTTTGCGTTAAGAGAATAATTATTTTTTTTGAACATAATTTTTGATTTTACAATTGTAAAATCATTAAAGATTAAAAATTCAAGATAAGTATATTCTGGCAACCATCGTAAAGGCTTATAATCTGATCGCTTTTTAATAAGCGGCATCATAGTAAGTTTATTAACTTTCTCTCGTATTGGTATAAGCTAGATTAGAGTGCTCTTCACAATAGGGTCTACCTGGCATTATTGAAGTTCCACAAAAAGAAAATCCAGGCAGTTTAGGATCTCCTATCGGCCAACAGCAACGATTTCTAGACCATTCAACTTCCCTAAGTAGAATTTTAAGAGGAAGTTCTTTACTTGTTTCAAAATTAGAAGCAACTTTGTTTTTTCTTGGCTCGCCAGATTTTGAAATTGGTGAATTTCTTTTTGGCAGACCTAGCCTATGAGCCTTACCTGCAATTGAATTTCTTGAAACACCCAATTCCAGTCCAATCTTAGTTATAGGTAAGCCTTCGTCCCATAATTTTTTTAATCTTTCTAAATTTTTTTTGTCCCAAACCGAATTATTTTCCATTGATTAACCTATATTACCAAATTTTTAAAAAATCATTTACCAAATCAATTTGACTTTCTATCATATATTTACCGTAATGAATAGTTCGTCCTAAAGATTTTGCATTTTTTAATAATTCAGTCTCTTCTGGTTGCATGATGATATCAGCAATCACAGAGTTTAAAGGACTATTTGTTACATCAAAAGGAAGCTTGTCTGTTTTTTTTAGACCTAAACTCGTGGCATTTATTATGATGTCACTACAGGCTAATGAATAATCACTTTCTGGAAAAACCTCTACCTTTAAAAGATTAGATTTATCATTTATTTTGTTTTTTAATCTAATGGCTTTATCTATATCTCTGTTGATTAGCATTAAAGATTTTATTTGTTCATTAGCCAAAGAACATCCAATTGAAACGGCTGCTCCCCCAGCTCCAAAAAGACAAACACTTTTGTTTTTTAATGAATAATTTTGTCCAATAAAACCATTTACGAAACCTTGACCATCAAAGTTATTCCCTGTCAATTTTCTATTCTTATCAAATTTAATCCAATTTACCGCGCCTGTAAATTTTGCATCTGGTTCAAGATTATCACATAATTTTGCAATATCTGTTTTATGAGGAATAGTAATAGTCATGCCTTCAAAGTTCTTAATTAATTTTAGTGAACTTATAACATTCTCTAAATCGTGTGAGTTAACATGAATTGGTATCATTACTGCGTCTATTTGTTTACTTTTAAAAATTGAAGTAAATATTGAGGGTGCTTTGACATGATCAATAGGATCAGCAAGACATCCATAAATTTTAGTTGTACCTAACATTAATCATTCTTTATCTGTTTTATTAAAATTTAAAGATGCTGAGTTTATACAATATCTTAATCCAGTTGGTTCTGGACCATCAGGAAAGACGTGACCTAAATGTGCGTTACATTTTGAACAATGCACTTCAGTTCTTTGCATGAAAAAAGAATTATCTTCTGATTTGCCAATCACCTCTTCTGAGACAGGTTTATAGAAAGCTGGCCAACCTGTACCAGATTCATATTTTGTTTTACTTGAAAAAAGAACAGTATCACAACAAATACATCTGTAGTATCCATTATCTTTCTTATCCCAATAAGCACCGGAGAAAGCTGGTTCAGTTCCATGTTGTTGAGTGACTCTATATTGTTCTTCACTTAAACTTTTGTTAATATTAACCATTAATTAGCCTTCTTTATTTATATTAAAATTGATCGTAGTTTATGTTTTCTTTTATCAAATTAAAAAGCTAATTGATATTTTTTTTAAAATTAAGAATTTTTTTTATAAAATTTACTCTTGTAAAAAAAGTTATCCAACATAAAATACCAAAAATATATGCAATATAATCAGCAAATTCGTGAAATAACAACATCAATGTGAAGCACGTAATTGTTTCAAAACCTTCTGTAATTCCTCCTGAATAAAAAAATGATTTTTTATGCCCGTCTGTAATTGAAATTTTATTCTTTTCTATAATCCAAGCAGACGCCAAAAAAGTTGTCTGAGTGGCAACAAAGCTTAATAACAAAAAACATACAGAATAAGAGTTGTTTATATCTACAAAAATAAAGGCAATAGGAAATAGCGAGTAGAATATAAAGTCTAAAACAATATCATAAAAAGCACCAACATCAGTCTCTTTCGTTAATCGAGCAATTGAACCATCTATTCCATCACAAAATCTATTTAAGAAAAGAAAGATAATAGCATTTATAAAAAAAGAATTAACTATAAAATAAAAACAACAAAGACCAAAAAAAAATCCTACAAAAGTAATATAATTAGCTTTAAAACCAAAATTTATAAACTGTTTTGCAATTTCATTTAAAGCAGGTTTCAAAAATTTATTTAACTGAGAGTCAATCATTTATAGCAAAAATCATTCTTAATTCGTACCTTTATTAGGAATAATAAAAAGTTGTTTAGGAAAAATTAAATCAGGGTTTATAATTTTATTTTTATTAAGATTAACAATATCAATATATCGGTTACCTAATCCTAGTCTTTGATAAGCAATATTCCAAAGAGCATCTCCTTTTTGAACAACTACAAAAGTTTTGCCATTAGCATTTTGTATAGTTTTACCACTAATTGTGATTGAATTTTCGCTTAAAACCTTACCATTCTTTCCTAATAAAACAGCAAAGATTTTTTGTTTGCCAGCAATCAGCTTGCCAGGTATTGATACGCTCCATTCGTCGTTAACAATTTTAGTAGATGATGTTTCTTTTCCTGAGAAACCAGCATTTATTTGAGCTCCATTGTGGGCTCGACCTGATAAAACTATTTGCCCTACTTTTGTGTCGTGGGTAATAGCCAATATTGCTATATATGGATCTCTTTTATCTTCTTTGATGATTGTTTCTCTCTCTTTACTAATTTCTTTGTTGGCATTCAAACCAGGAGCTTGTATAACTTTGGCTCCAAGTTTACCCTCACTATCAACAATCGCGACAATGGGAATATCTTTTATGGCACCAGTCACGTTTATAGCAACTGACTTATTAGCAATTACTACTTTACCGTCTTGAGTGGTCTGTCTAAACGATAAAAGGTATTCACCTCCCTTTAGTTGTTTTTCAGGAACAGCAACAAAATCACCGATTTTGTCACTATTAGTTTCAGCAATAATTTGTGCGCCAGAAATTATTTCAACTTTAGAGTTTGGCAAACCCTTGCCTGCAATAACCAGACTACCATCTGGCCTCACTCTTATTACTTCAAGTTTTATTGTTTCAGACGCTTGCTTTCGAGTTGCAGGCTTAACCTCTATTGGTTTTGCGTCAACTACCTCTTTAACAAGAGGAACTATCACTTCTTTTTTATCTTCAGTATCTTGTTGATCAAAAGCGAACAATAAAGCTATAGTGGCCAATATTGTTCCAATTATCAAAAAATAAATTACTTTTGAAAATTTCATGAAAAAACCTTAGGTTAATTAATTCTAATACTTTAAAATAAACTTTAGTAACATACAATTTATAATTATTTGTAATTAACTGGGAGTTCTCTTGAAAAAAAATATTTGTGTTTTTGGCGGATCTGTTTCTGGCAAAAATATAGAAAATCAAAAAACAGCTAAAATTATTGGTAAAATAATTGCTGAAAATAATTTTAATATAGTTTTTGGTGGCGGAGAAAATGGTATTATGGGCGCAGTTGCCCAATCAGGTATTGAAAATGGAGCAAAAACAACAGGTATTATTCCAAACTTTTTATTGAAAAAAGATATTTTAGACTCTGCTCATTCAAAAATTTTTAATTCTAAATTAATAAAAACTAAAACTATGCATCAACGAAAAAAAATGATGTATGATAGCTCTCACGGTTTTTTGGTTTTACCAGGTGGAATTGGAACATTAGATGAATGTTTTGAAGTTTTAACTTGGTGCCAATTAAATCAAATTAAGAATAAAAATGTAGGCATAATTAATTTTGAAGGATATTGGGATCCTCTTATAAATTTAATAAAGCATATAATTAAAGAAGAATATATGAGTCCAAATAATTTAAATTATTATGAAGAAATAAAAAATATAAACTCCCTCAAAATTTTTCTAAAAAATATTTAAATAACCTAATAATTTATGTATGTATAAATATTAGTTAATAATCATTTTAAAACAACGCTATGAAAAAGTATTAAGGAAAAATTATGTTAGATTTAATGAAGATAGCTACAATAGAATCTGAAGGCGGTGACTTAAAATCTTACCTAAGCAATCTCTATCAAGAAACTGAAATAAGACCAAATGGCTATCCAAATGCTATAGTGTGGAAAGGCGGAAAACACGACGGAATTATAAACCCTATATGTCATTCATTAACTGACGCCTATGCGTTATTGGGAACCATTGCAGCTGCAGATATTTTGAATCTTCCTTTTTATGCTGTGCCGATGTGGTCTCAAATACGTCATGATACAGAGCTAGAAGCGTTGAGTTGGTTTGGAAACATGAAGAATACGTCAATTAAGTGGTCAACTGCTGGTGATGCTTACGTTAATGATAAATCAGGAAATAAAGTGGTTGTTATGGGTAAGTCTGGAAATGCTCCCTTAAGAACACAGGCAGGGGTTTATTGCAATGTTCGTCCATATGGACCTATAACTGTCGTAAGATGTATGCCTTGCCTTCCTTATTCTCAAGATAAATCTAAGTTTAGTGTAAATGAGAAAACAGGTATAGTTCATACTGAAATGAATACGCCTGGAATACAAATGGCTTATGCATGTCGCCTTTTTCTGAAAATGGTAGCTGAAACTGGAAAATTAGGTAGAGTGGCTTTCAAGCCTACTCAAGCTATGGAGGATGGTATAAATGCAGGCCTTCTAATTTGGCTACTTGAAGGTACAAAATTTAAAATCGGTAGAAAATGGGCAGTAAATGCATATAAAGAACATAAAATAAATATCGATAAAATAATATCTCTATTACCTAAAGACTTTAAAGAAGGTATGGAAAATTGGTCTGGTAAAATAGAACAACATATTGCAGACACAAATTATGGTTTATTGGTATGGGATATAATTAACAATGAAGAATGTATTGTTTTAGCTACAGACCTAGATGGAGATAGATTGACTGATTTACTTGCTGATATATCAGATCCTTTAAGAGAATTTGGACAAAAAGTACTTGATTATGCAAATAGTGATGTAAAAATGAATAACGCTTGGAAGTCAATGGGTTACAAAACAGGTAATGGCAGAGATATGACTTCAGTAATGTATAGAATGGCAGGTCCACCAATTCATGAACAAACGTTGGGATCTGCTGACGCAATGTTATTAAGACTACTTGATGGAGATGAAACAGTGGGAGGTACAAAAAAACCTTATGACCCAAGAATTCATTTTGTGCTCATTAGAGATGCATATTTAGATGCTAATCCAGAGAATTATGAACTTAAAAAATGGCTAGACAATGCTCTTAATATTTTTGATAAGATATACGGATATAACAGACCTGGTTTTATAGATGGTTATAAAGAATTGAAAAGTTCTATTTCTTCTTGGTAAAGAATTTATCTATTTAGAACTGGTTCTAATCTATCCATAATTTGGTTTATAAAACTTTCTTTTGCAGCAAAGCAAATTCGGAGATGTCCTTCTCCTGAAGCTCCAAACGCTATACCTGGTGCAACACCTACGTTTGTTTCTAAAATTAATTTCTTAGCAAAATGAAGTGAATCTTTTATTCCTTTAACTTTAAAAAATGCATAAAATGCTGCTTCAGGAATACTACATTCAACTTTTTTCCAAGTCACTAACCTATCAAACATAATATCTCGTGATTTCTTTAGATTTTTACGTATTTCATTAGTTATAGATTTATGATTTTCCAATGCTGAAACTAGCCCATTTTGTAGAAATTCAGGAACACCAGTTGTCGTTATTTGAACCAGTTTAGCGATATGACTTCCAAGCTCTTCTGGATGAGTTATCCAACCTATTCTCCATCCTGTCATGTTAAAGCTTTTTGAGGCAGAGTTAATTACAATTAATTTATCTTTAGGGTTTGAAAATTGAAGAAAACTAGGTGACACAAAATTATTAAATGTAATTTGGTGATAAACTTCATCAGAAATTAACCAACAACCTAAATTACGTGTATGACTTATTAACAATTTCTGCTGCTCTTTAGACATAACCCATCCTGTTGGATTTCCTGGACTGTTAACAAACACCATTTTTGTTCTAGGTGTAATTGAATTTATCAATAAATCAAAATCAATTTCCCAATTTCTATTTTTCAATTCAAGTGAAATTTCTTTTATATTACCTTTTTTTAGTAGAACAGAAGATCTGATATTAGGCCACACAGGACCAACCATAACAACTTCATCTCCATTACCGACTATTAAATCGCAAATTAGTCTAAGCCCCATCATACCACCAGTAACAACACTATGATTTTCTGGCTTAGTATTTATATTGAAAACTTCATTCATATACTTTGTAATTTCATATCGAAGTTTAGGTATTCCATTTTGATACGTATAAAAAGTTTTACCTTCATTCAAAGCATTTATGCTTTTATCATATATTAATTTGCTTGTTGGAGTATCACCTTCACCGAACCAGGCAGGATAGACATGTTTACCAGTGTCTTTTGAATATTTCCTTCCAAAGTTTGCAATTTCCATGATTGCTGTTTCTTTAAAAGAAATAATTTCTTCATTTAATTTTTCTAACAAATTTTTAAACTCTAGAACTTTTTATTAATATATTTTTTTAAACTTTCTATAGCCAACGGACTGTTTTGTGGTGATGAACCTCCAGACTGAGCCATATCAGCTCTTCCACCTCCACCTTTACCACCTAAAATAGTCGAAACTTCTTTCACCATTTCTACTGCACTTATCTTCTCAGCTAGTTTCTTTTCTACTGCAATAACTAAGGATGCTTTGCTATCAATTTTACTAATAAGGCAAACTATATCAGATTTATTGTTTTTAATTAACTTTTCAGCATTTGATTTTAATTCTTTAATTGCTAAATCATCAAATATTACATACTCAAAAATAATTCCTTTTATTGTTTCTTTGACAGAATTATTTTTTTCAGTTGTGACTGGGTTCTTTTTTAAATGTTTTAACTCCTTATTAATCCTTTGATTTTCTTCAATTAATTGTTCAACTTTTTTTTCCACTTGGTTATTATTAGTTTTCAATAAATTTGATATGTTTGTTACTTTATCAATCTTGTCATTATAAAACTTTACTGCTGAAACATTTGTTACAGCTTCTATTCTACGTACTCCAGAAGAAACACCTGTTTCAGAAATAATTTTAAAAGATAAGATCTCTGAAGTTCTTTTAACATGAGTGCCACCACACAGCTCGACTGACCAAGCATCTCTATTTGCATCAACACTTTTTCCAATTGATACCACTCTTACTTTTTCCCCATACTTTTCTCCAAAAAGAGCAATCGCACCTCTTTCAATAGCATCGCTTGGAGTCATGATTTTAGTTGTGACATCATCATTACAAAATATTCTAAAATTAACTTCATCTTCAATATCCATTATTTCTTGTTTGGAAATAGGATTTGGATGACTAAAATCAAACCTTAATTTTTCTTGTGTAACCAAAGAACCTTTTTGAGCAACATGACCACCTAATTTTTGTCTTAATGCTTCATGTAGTAAATGTGTTGCTGAATGATGTGAGCATAATTGTTTTCTGTGGTCTAATTCAATTAATTGTTTAACAATATCACCACTTTGTAATTTTCCTGATGAAACTTCTATAGTTGAAATAAATATATTTTTATTATTTCCAATATTAATTTTTTTGGTTTTAAGAACATTTGCCTTAAATTCTACTCCTTCCAAGCTTCCTATATCTGCAATTTGTCCACCAGATTCTGCATAAAAAATAGTTTTGTTAAAAATAACATCAACTTTATCACCGAATGAAATATTTTTTACTATTTCGTTATTTTTAATAATTAAATTAATTTGAGTTTCTAAGAAATTATTATCATATCCTTGAAAATCTGTGCTAGGAAGTTTTAATAAAACCTTTAAAATTTCTTGATCATATTGCTTATCACCCGATCCTGACCATGCTTGTCTGGCTTTATTTTTTTGGTTATTCATTGAACTTTCAAATCCTGAATGATCTACTGTCCATCCATATGACCTTAATACATCTTCAGTTAAATCTATTGGAAAGCCATAAGTATCATATAATTCAAACGCTTTTTCACCAGATAGAACACCTGAGGATACTTTCTCGTCTATTTCGTTTAATAATAAGCTCATGCCTCTATCCAAGGTATCTTTAAACTTGACCTCTTCTTCACGAATTGTTTTTTCAATGATTAATTTTTGAGTAACTAATTCAGGAAATGCTTCACCCATTTCTTTAATTAAATATTCTACTAATTTATATATGACCGGATCTAATGCACCAAGTAGATGTGTGTGACGCATAGCTCTTCTCATTATTCTTCTTAAAACATAACCTCTTCCTTCATTACTAGGTAATACGCCCTCAGCGATTAAAAATGACATTGACCTTAGGTGATCTGCAACAACTCTATGAGATATAATATTATCTGTATTTTGATCTGTGCTAGTTAGAAATGCTGAAGCGTTTACAAGATTTTTCATCATATCTGTTTCATAATTATTATGAGTATTTTGTAATAGTGCGGATATCCGTTCTAACCCCATACCTGTGTCAATACTAGGTTTTGGCAAACTAATTCTTTTATCATTAGAAATTTGTTCATATTGCATAAATACCAAATTCCAAATTTCAATAAACCTGTCCCCGTCCTCGTTTTTAGAACCAGGAGGTCCACCTTCAACTGTATTACCATGATCATAAAATATTTCAGAACATGGACCGCATGGACCTGTATCCCCCATACTCCAAAAATTATCACTAGTTTTAATTTTAATTATCTTATCATCTTTAAAACCAGAAATTTTTTTCCATAGTTCTTCAGCTTCTTTGTCATTATGATAGATAGTTATCAACAATTTTTCTTTTGGAATTTCATATTCTTTTGTCAATAATTCCCAAGCTTGATATATGGCTTTTTCTTTAAAATAATCCCCAAAAGAAAAATTACCTAACATTTCAAAAAAGGTATGATGCCTAGCTGTCCTCCCAACATTCTCAAGATCATTATGTTTTCCACCTGCTCTTAAGCATTTTTGAGATGATACTGCTTTATTATATTCTCTGTGTTCTAAACCAGTAAAAATATTTTTAAATTGAACCATACCAGCATTTGTAAATAGAAGAGTAGGATCATTCTCTGGTACTAAATTACTAGAAGATATTACTTGATGATTATTAGTTTTAAAATAATTAATAAAAGTTTTTCTTATTTCATTAACTGAATTTTTTTGGTTAATCATTTGCTAGACTATATTATTAAGTTTTATCCTTGATAGCACCAATCTAGCAAAAATCAAATCTACAGTATATTTATTTTTCTTCCTCAGAATTTTGTTGCTCTGGGTTCATTAAAATCTCTTCAACTAAAACAGAATTACCTTTTATTTTATCTTCTATTTCAAGAGCAATTTCAGTATTTTCGTTTAAGAAGTTTTTAGCATTTTCTCTTCCTTGACCAATTCTTTGATCATTATATGAAAACCACGAACCAGACTTTTCTATTATATCAGCAGACACACCTAAATCAATAATTTCACCATTTTTAGAAATACCTTCACCATACATAATATCAAATTCTACTGTTCTAAAAGGCGGAGCCACTTTATTTTTAACAACTTTAACTCGTGTTTGATTACCAATTATGTCATCTTTATCCTTGATTGCACCTATTCTACGAATATCAAGTCTAACTGATGCATAAAACTTAAGCGCATTTCCTCCAGAAGTTGTTTCTGGATTACCAAACATAATACCAATTTTTTGTCTAATCTGATTAATAAATATGACTAAACAATTAGACTTAGATATAGATGAAGTTAATTTTCTCAATGCTTGACTCATCAATCTAGCTTGAAGTCCCATATGACTATCACCCATATCACCTTCTAATTCAGCTCTAGGCACCAGAGCAGCAACAGAATCTACAACTAAAACAGATATAGCTCCTGATCGTACTAATGTGTCAGCTATTTCTAAAGCTTGTTCACCTGCGTCAGGCTGTGAAATTAGCAAATCATCTATATTAACTCCTAATTTTTTAGCATATACTGGATCTAAGGCGTGCTCAGCATCTACGAACGCACATGTTCCACCTGCTTTCTGGGCTTCAGCTACAACATGTAAAGCTAAAGTAGTTTTGCCAGAACTTTCAGGACCATATATTTCTACAATTCTTCCCTTTGGTAAACCACCAATGCCTAAAGCTACATCTAGTCCAAGAGAACCAGTAGAAATTGCCTGAACATCCAAATTTTCTCCAGATGTACCTAATTTCATAACTGAACCTTTTCCAAAAGCTTTTTCAATCTGTCCGATAGCAGATTCTAAAGCCACATTTCTATCTTTATCTTGACTAGACATTTTAATCACCTCAGCATTCATTATCTACCTCCTTACTGACATATGGTCAAAATAGTTTCAACTATTAAAATTGTTGAATATTTAAAAGTATATTCACCTTTTGTTCTTTTGTCAATAAATGTTCTTGATTTGTTCTTTATACATAAAGTTATTCTTCTTTATGAATTTTTTCCATTTTTTCATGACGCTCTTGTGCATCAACACTTAAGGAGGCAATAGGCCTTGCTTTTAAACGTCCCAAACCTATTGGCTCACCAGTATCTTCACAATAACCGTATGTTTTTAAATCAATTCTTCTTAAAGCTGCATCAATTTTACTAATTAGTTTTCTTTCTCTATCACGTGTTCGTAATTGAATGGACGCATCAGATTCTACCTGAGCTCTATCAGCTATATCTGGTCTTTGTAAACCTTCAGCAGAAAGATTATCCTTTGTGTCTGTAGCTTCATCTAATAAATCTAGTTTCCAGTTAGTTAATTTTTGCCTAAAGAACTCTAATTGCTTATCATTCATAAATTCTTCATCGTTATTTGGGCTATAATCTTCTGGAAGCACTACTCGATTA
>QBXD01000009.1 GCA_003283875.1 SAR116 cluster bacterium AG-321-A13
TTAGGATAATACCAATATTTAAAGGTGTTGAGGAAGCAATAAAAAAAGGAGTGAAGTCGTCACTATTTGATAATAATTATCTCATAGCTAAAGAGAATATTGTTTATAGTCGAAATGAAGTTAGTGTTGATGAAATACTATATGATCCTCAAACTGTAGGGGGGCTAGCTTTTGTCATACCTAAAGAAGAAAAGGAAAAGCAATTTCAACTCTTAAAGAAATATAAAATCAATTTTACTGAAATTGGTTATGTAAATAATTTAGAAAATAAAATTAAAATTTCGTAAATAATGCTTAAAAAATATAAAATTAGAAAAAATTGGGAATATAATAATTTTGACACAATAATTGACGTCAGATCTCCTTCTGAATTTGCAGAGGATCACATTGTTGGGTCTATAAATTGTCCAGTTTTGTCCGACTTTGAAAGAGAGAAAGTTGGTACTATTTATAAAAGAGAAAGTACTTTTAAAGCCAAAATAATTGGTTCTTCATTAACTGCAAGAAATATAGCTAAACATATTGAAGAAAGGTTTTTAGAATATAAAGGCTCCTGGCAACCTCTTGTTTATTGTTGGAGAGGTGGGCAAAGATCAAAAGCATTTGCAATTATTTTATCTGAAGTTGGCTGGAGAACTCATCAATTAGAAGGAGGTTATAAAGAATATAGAAATCATGTACTTGAATTTATGGATACAATAGGTTCCAAACTTAAAATAATATTAATTAGCGGAAAAACTGGATGTGCTAAAACCAAAATTTTACAGAGTATAGCACAACAAGGTGGTCAGATATTAGACCTAGAAGGATTAGCTAATCATAAAGGTTCACTATTAGGAAAAATACCAAATTTAAAACAACCTTCTCAAAAATTTTTTGAAAGTAAATTATTTTATCAATTGAAACAATTAAATCTAAAAAAAGAAGTTTTTTTAGAGGCAGAAAGTAGTAAAATAGGGAATATTCATATACCTAAAACTATATGGGCTAAAATGATAGTTTCACCAAGAATTGAAATTAAAGCAGATATTCATTTAAGATCCACTTTTTTAGTAAAAGATTATGAGTATATGTGTAAAAACCCAGAATTAATAAATCCAATTATTTTTGGTTTAAGAAAAAGGTTAAGTAAAAAATTAGTTGATAGCTGGAAAGAATTAATTGACCAAAAAAAATGGCAAGAATTAACAAGAAGCTTTTTAGAAAACCACTACGATCCTTCGTATTCTTCAAATACGATTAAAAATGACAGAAAGGTTATTAAAGAAATAAAAGCACAGTCATTTAATTCTTCTGAAATCACAAAAATTGCAAGTTCTATTATTAAAGATTTTTAGTATTTTACTGTTTACACACTAATATTAATTAGTTGCAATTTATAATTTTTACATTAAAAACGTTTTATATTATAGCTACTATAATTATTCCCCGGTAGCTCAGCGGTAGAGCAGACGACTGTTAATCGTCTGGCCGGCGGTTCGAATCCGTCCCGGGGAGCCATTTTCTACTCTTAAATCATTGTTTCTGTTACTCTTTTATATTATAGAATTATAAAGTTACCCTAAAAGTTACCCTTTAAATTTTTATTACTCGTTTTTAATTTCAAATTTTAATTTTTACTAACGTACAAAGCTCTCAAAAATTCAAATAAGTTTATTTCGTTTATAACAAATGATAATTAAACAATGTAATATCAAACTCCATATCAACATCTTCTTGTAGGACAAGTAGCTAACGTTTATCTCAAAAAAGAATAAAATTACATGAAACTTGGATTTCATAAACTTACTAATTTAAGATTGTACTTTTACAATTAACTAAAATTTTTTCTAAACCACACATAATTAAAAACATCATTTTCATCTTCAAGAAACTGAGAATATTTAATAAGCACAATACTTAATCACACTTCTTTCAAATCAAAATACAAAAAATTCAATAGTACATGCTTTAGATTTTGTTATAGAACCTCTTTTTGAAAATCTACAAGATTTAATTATGTAAAAGCTTTTACATCTTATTATATGAATATTTTCGTGATAATTAAAAATTTAAGCAAATTTTATATATCAAACATCAATCACTATGATCTAATAATTTAGGAAGAATTTTTTCTTCTTGAAACAATATTCTTAACTTATTCTTACATAAAGTCAGTCAGACTTTTCATTTATTTTGAATCTATTTAAGAATTTTTTTATAAATCTACTGAAATATTGAAACTCTCCAAATACTAGAGCAATTAATATTAATAGAATTTGGTAAATTACTATTAAAAATAATAACTTCAAAAATAAATAGACTATTAAAGTACTTATATATTTCCCCAAATCTATGTAATTTAATATGTATTCGGAAACAAAAAGTGACAAACTTCCTGTTATCCCAAATATCACAAATATCTTACACAGATGGTAAAATGACTTAGCTTTGAAAAAGTTTATGAGTTTCTGCATAACCAAAATAATTCAAATTATAAAGTTAATAATATTTTATAAAAAAAGGCTTACTAAAAATTTTCATTTTTAAACCATAAATTTTTTCTAAATTCTTTTTATTTAAAACCTTTTCAGGATTTCCAAAGTATTTTACCTTACCATCTAACATTAGAGCTATTTTGTTTGAAAATTTATAAGCTAAATTTATGTCATGCAAAATCATAAGTATCCCTAATCCATTTTTGGCTAATTTTCTAATGATTTTTATTAATTTAAATTCATAGAAAATATCTAAATTCGCTAAAGGCTCATCTAATAAAATATATTTGTTTTCATATATATTATCTATGCTCTTAATATGCAAAAGTGTTCTTGCTAAGTGTACTCTTTTTTGCTCCCCTCCGGATAGATACCTAAATTTTCTTTCAATAATATCTTCTATAGAACACTCCTTGGAAATTTCATTTAGTATTTTTTCAAAATTATTATTCAAATCATTTATCCATCCCATTTCAACAATATCTCTAACCGTAAAATCAAAGTTAATATTCTGTGATTGGGACAAAACACTTCTTCTATGAGATTTATTTTCTAATGTAAGTTTGTTTAATAGGATTTTATCATATAATATTTCTCCAGAAGATGGTTTCATATCACCTGATATTAATTTAATTAGAGTTGATTTGCCTGCTCCATTGGGACCTAATATTGTAGTTATTTCACCAGGATTAATATCAAATGAAATTTTGTCTAAAAGACAATTGTCATTTACCACGTATCTTACATCCTTGATTTCTATACTCATGATTTCTTAATCCTTAAAACAAGCCACAGAAAAAATGGAGCACCAATAGCACTTGTTACAAGGCCTACAGGCAATTCTGCTGGTTGAATTGTAATTCTTGAAAGAATATCTGATAAAACTAAAAGACTAGATCCTAAAAAGGCAGAACCAATCAATAAATAATTATGATTAACACCTCCAATTAATCTTACTAAATGTGGAATAACCAAACCAATAAAACCTATCATGCCAGAAATTGAAACACTAACTCCAACCATTATTGCTGATGACATTATGACAATAAATTTCAATTTAATTACATTTATTCCTAGTCTTGATGCTTCAAGCTCTCCAATTTGAATGATGTCAATTTTTCTAGATTGAGGAATAATCCAAATAATTGATATTAATATTAAAAAAATAGAAGGTATTACTAGGTTCCACTGAGCATTAGCAAAACTTCCCATCATCCAAAAAGTCAAACCCCTTAGCTGAGCATCATCACTAACAAAAGTTAGTATACCTATTCCAACACTTGCCAAAGCATTTATAGCTATTCCTATTAACAGCATGTAAGTAACACCGTCATAGATGAAACCTTTACTGAGAGAATACAAAATTAAAATTACAAATAATGCTCCAGTTACTGATGAAATAGGTAATAAATATATTCCTAAAAAGTGATGCTCTAACAAATTTGAAAAAATAACAATACTCAACACGGCACCTAAAGCAGCACCAGCCGATACCCCTATTAACCCAGGATCTGCAAGTGGGTTTCTAAACAAACCTTGCAAACAGGCACCTGCTAGACCGAGAGCTGCACCTACAAAAGCACTTAATAATACCCTCGGCATTCTGATTTGATAAAGAATTTCTTTTTCTAATTGACTTAGATTCCCATGAACAAATTTTTTTATTGAAATGTCAAAGCTTCCAAAAAAGAATCCAAGTATCATACATATTAATGTGAATGCTATAAAAACTGATATTAATTTTAATTGTATGTTACTTATATATCTGAAAAAATTTTTATCGACTTTAATTATATTAGTCCCCAATTTTCTTATCTATCTCTAGAGCAACATTTATTGTTCTTGGTCCAAAACCCAACATAGACATTCCATCTTTAACAATTATATTCTTTTTTTTAGCTGCAATGGTAGAAGATATTCCTGGAATACTAACGAATTGATCTAATGATGAAAAATTTTTAAAAGCTCTTTTCGTTATAATTATATAATCAGGATTTTTCTTTATTATTTCTTCAGAACTTACTGGTTTCCAACCATTTAAATCACTCATAGAATTTTCATGTCCAGTCATATCAATGAAACCTTGACCAGAAGTATTCTTTCCAGCAACCACTGGTGATGAACCTCTCATCATTAAGATAAGAAGTATTTTTTTGCTGTTATTTTTTTTTAACTTTTTAACCCGGTTTAATTTGTTTTTAAATTTAACATAATTTTCATTGTCATCTAAAGAGACATCTAAAATCTTGGAAATACATAAAATTTTGTTATGGATACCATTTAAGTCATATTTTTCTTTTACAATTCTCAAATCTATTGATGTATGTTTTAATTGATTTACAATTATAGGTGGACCTATGTCTTCTTCAGCTAAGACTAATCCTGGCCTCAAAGATAATATACCTTCTATGGATAAATTTCTTAAATAGCCAATTGATTTTAACTTTTTTGCCTCTTTAGGAAAATTAGAGGTAATATCAACGCCAACTAATTTATCTTCCATACCTAAAAAATAGACGATTTCAGTAATTGATCCTCCAGCTACAACAATCTTGGATCTAGACATTGATTGCTCACAAATCGCATAAGCATTGGATAATGACAATAATAGAATTAAAACAATAAGTCGCATTTTTTACCTTTATAAAAATTTTTTATTTTTTACAATTATTTTATGGAAATGACTTTTTAATTTCAGATACTAAAAAATCCTTAAAAGCCTTCACCCTGGGATCATTTTTTAATTGATCTTTAAATGAAAGAGAAATATTTAATTCAGGCCCCCTTAATTCGGGTAAAATTTCAGTAAGTGAATTCATATCAAACTCCATCCAATCTGGTAAAGAGGCAATACCCATTCCTATTTCAGCAGCCTTAGCAATACCAGAAATACTTGATACTTCTAATACTGACTTTCTAGGGTTTTTATCATCTCTACCAATAAATAATAGCCAATTTAATCTATTTCTATCAAGAGGTGGTTGTGCTGTCTCACCATAGGAAATGATACGATGGTCGTCCAATTCTTGAATATTATAAGGCACTTTGTTCTTTTTGAGATAGTGTCTAGATGCATAAATTTTATATCTGCATTTTGCTAAATTAATTTGAATATCATCTTGAGAAGAACTTGGTGTCATTCTAATTTCAACATCTGACTCTATATGTACCACTTTTGGTTCCGAATCTCTTAAATTCAAGGCAACTTCAATATTTGGATATTGTTCGTTAAATTTAATCATATTTGGGGCAACCCAAAGTGATCCAAAAGCATTTGTTGCTGACACCCTTAATTTTCCTGCTGGCACATTATCATGATGTCTAATTTTATTATGAATTTCCTCAATACTTTCAGCCAAATTTGAAACATGAGAAAACAAAGATTTACCTTCATTTGTTAAATAAATACCATTAGATTTTCTTAAAAAAAGTGTAGATCCAATTTCATGTTCTAAAGATTTCATTTGTCGACTAAGTGAAGATTGGCTTTGATTCAGAATTTCTGAGGCGTGAGTGATGTTGCATGTTTGTGCAACAATATTGAATAATTTAAGTCTGTCCCATTTCATATGATTAGAATAGTAATAATGATAACGATTATCAATATCAAAATTTAAAATTATTATTTTTTAATAAACATCCCTAAGATATCTTTTCTCTTTTTTTAAGTTATTCAAGTATTCAAGTGCCGCATCAAAAGAAATATTAGAACATTCCATAATTATTTTAATTATCATATCCTCAACATCTTTAGCCATACGATTAGCATCTCCACATATATACAAATAAGCGCCTGATTCTAACCAATTGTAAAATTCGTTTTTATTTTCGTACATTACATTCTGAACATAAATTTTATTTTTTTGATCTCTAGAAAAAGCTAAATCTAATTTATTTAAAACCCCAGAGAAAATGTAATCTTCAAGCTCATTTTTATAAATGAAGTCATCATTTTTTGTTTGATCTCCAAAAAATAACCAGTTCTTGCCTGAACTATTTCTATATTCCCTTTCTTGTAAAAAAGCTCTGAAAGGAGCAATACCTGTACCTGGGCCAATCATTATTATATCTTTATTGTCATCTGGTAACCTGAATGATTTGTTTGGTGTAAAGAAAACTTTTATAATATCACTCGGGGTACAGTCATCAGCAAGAAAAGTAGAACAAACACCATTGTAATTTCTAGAATCTCTTTTCCATCGCACAGATGATACTGTTAAATGAACCTCATTTTTAACTTTATTTAAACTTGATGAGATTGAGTAAGTTCTGTGTTGTAAAGATTTTAAAAGGTCAAGAAAATCTGTAACATCAATTTTTAAATTGGGATTAATATTCATGAAATCTAGAACATCCATACCCCATTTGTAATTTTCAAGTTCTTTGTTGTTATTATGATCAATAATTGACTTTAAATTTTTATCATTTGCGTGTTTTGCAATATATTCTATCAACCTCTTCGTAGGAGTTAGTATTTCAAACTTTTCAGTTAATAACATTTTAATATCATTTTCATAACCTACTGGAACATAGTCAAATTCAACTCCTAATCGGTCAATGATTTTGTTCACAAGATCTTCTTTATTTTTTGGGAAAATACTCAATGAGTCACCAACTTCGTATTTTAAACCACTATCTCCTAAATCAATCTCATAATGCATAATCTCTTTATTTGAATTAACGCCGGAAAGCATTCTATTTGATAAAAGTTTTGCACTATATGGATTTTTTCTATTGTATTCCTTTAAATTGGATTGATCATTTGATTTTTCTTTTATAACTTGAACCTCTGGTTTCCATTTGGCAATTAATGATGAAGTCCATTTTTCAGATAATTCTTCATAATCAACGTCACAGTCAACACGATCTTGAATTCGAGTTGCTCCGAGTTGTTCAAACCTAGTATCAATAAGTTTCCCAGCATGACAAAATTCTTCATATCCAGTATCACCAAGAGCTAGAACGGAATATTTAATATTACTTAAATTAGGGGCTGTATTAGCTGATAAAGCATCCCAAAATAGTTGTGCGTTATCAGGCATCTCACCTTCTCCATAAGTGGAAGTAATAATGGCTACATTTTCCATGTTACCTAAAATATCCATTGTTATATTGTCTAAAGAATTTACTTTTGCTCTAAACCCAGCATCGTTAGCAATTTTAGACATGTCTTCTGCTATTGCTTCTGAATTACCAGTTTGTGTGCCAAATAAAATATCTAAATTTATAAGGTTTTTGTTATGTTCTTGAATTAGACTACTATTAGAAAGAGAGGCAGATTGTTTCATGCCAGCAATAAAACCTGAGATCCAAGCTTCTTGGTCATAGCTAAAGGGTTTTGTGTCTTCACCAGTTTCAATTTTCTTATAATTATTCATTTTATCAATCTCAATTTTATATTTCAGACAAAACTATGTAGTGATTGTTCAAAAAACAATTCTTCATAAGAAGGCATATTGTAAATAATTTTTCTGTTCTTATTTTGCTGATAAATTAACCAACCATAAGTGCTTGGACTATCAATTGAAATGACATTTCGTAATCTTAAGGCTGATTTATAATCATCAATTCTTTTATTAGATATTAATACTGACAATTCTTCATCATTATATTTAGATATAGCATCTTTTGAAAACTTCAATAATTTAGATATAAGATTAAAGTCTTCAGTTAAAATTAAGTCTCTAATTGTTTTTGAGTCACCTGGAACGATAAGAGTTTTTGCTGTTTCATATATCTTCCAATTATTTAGGAGTTCATGAGTTTTTCTTTTGTCTGTCTCATCAGCATTAGGAACATGACCGTCTAAGACATGTTTGCCATCTTTCCATATTTTTTTTAATTTCTGTATTTGATATTTGACCAAGTAAGAAGATAATTCTTCTAATAATTCTTTTCTAGTTTTGGATTTTAAAATTTCTTCGTAATCTTGATACTGTAATAGAGATTTCGGAGTTACAAAAGAAAAGTTATTTTTTTCTATACTCCAATTATCTAAAATATATTTGGCTTTCTTAGATCCAGACGCGTCAAAGTGCCATTTTAGTAAATTATGTATGGTATGTGCATGTATTTTTGAAATTTCTGTATTTTCAGACAATTCTCCAATGAAAACAGACTCTGTACTAATAAAATTACTTAATTTTTTATATGGGTCATATTGATATAAAAATCCTCCAGACATTCCATTTCCATAACCTCTTGAAAAAGAACCAAGGTTTAAAATAGTTCCATTGGTCATATATTCGCCGCAATAATCTCCTACTCCTTCAATAACAGCTGTCGCACCTGAATTTCTAACAGCAAATCTGTCGCCTGCTTGACCTTCTACAAATAATTTTCCTCCTGTTGCACCAAATAAAGCAAAATTACCTATCAAAACATTTTGAGTTATATTCTTTTTATTACTTATTGGAGATTTGATAATTATTTCTCCACCAGAGCAAGATTTACCTACTCCATCATTACATGTCCCAATATGTTTGAATACCATACCATCATTACAAAAAGCTGCATATGATTGGCCAGCAGAACCGTCTGTATTTATGAAAAGTAATTTGGGTTTTAAAGACTTTCTTCCAGAAGGAAGAGTAAAAATTCGAGATTGCCCTATTTTACCGATTTTGGTTTCGTAATTTAAATATCTTTCAATATCAATTGAAAGTTGTCCACCAAATGTTTTATTTCGATTATTTAGCGTAATTTTTTTAGCTGACATTGCATCGTCTTTAGAAGAATTAAATTTTTCTAAGAACCAATTGTATAGATTTTGATCATGATCATAGTTTTTTTCAAGATAGATTGGTTTCAAAATTTCAAGATTCTCCACCTGCTTCAACATCATTTTAAGGTTAAGTTGCCCTACAGAAGATTTATGATTAACTAAATGTAACAAATCAGTACGCCCTCTAACATCTTTAAGAGATTTAAATCCAATATTGGCTAAAATTTCTCTTATCTCATGTGCAATATTTAAAAAATATTGGGCTAGTGCTCTTGGATCACCATCAAATAACTCTGAATTTGTTGTTAAGCCAGCTGGACATTTAATGTTACAATTTTTGGCCATGACACATTTCAGCATCATCATTGCCGACGTTCCAAACTCAAAACTATCGGCGCCTAATATAGCTGATTTAACGACGTCAGTACCGGTCTGGTGTGCTCCAGAGCAACGTAAGATAACTTTTTGTCTTATTTTATTAATACATAGGGCTTGGTTAACTTCAGCCAATCCAATTTCTGCTGATCTTCCCGTATATTTTAGTGATGTTACAGCTGCCGCACCAGTACCCCCAGTACCACCTGCTATATTTATTACATCAGCTCCAGCTTTGGCGACACCAACGGCAATGGTACCTATACCATCAGATGATACAAGCTTTACAATAACCTTTACCCTAGCTGCTTTTGCGTCATGTATTAGTTGAGCTAAATCTTCAATTGAGTAAGTATCATGATGGGGAGGTGGAGAAACCAACTCAACGCCAGGAACACCCCCTCTGGCAGCAGCTATTTCAACTGATACTTTAGATGCGGGTAGCTGTCCACCTTCTCCAGGCTTTGCCCCTTGTCCTATCTTTATTTCAACTTGTTCTAACATTGGATCAGCAAGATATCCTGCCCAAACACCAAAACGACCAGAGGCAAATTGTTTAATTTTGGATGCACGAATAGTACCATATCTTGACATATGCTCTCCACCTTCACCGGAGTTTGAGAGTGCTCCTACCATATTAGTACCATGAGCTACTGCTTCGTGCGCATTTGAAACTAAAGCACCATGACTCATAGCTCCTGAAGCAAAAGTTTTTGTAATCTCTGAAGCAGGCTGAACTTGACCTAATTCAATTGAATTAGGTGCTGTTTTAAAATTTGAGAAAAAATTGTCAGCTTTACTTTTTGCTCTAAATTGCAAATGTTGGTTTTTAATCAACATTTCAGAGACATTCTCTTTAAAAACTTTTTGAAGAGAAATTGAAAAGTTTTTTATTTTGATATTGATATTTTCCTTGTTACTAAATGTAACACAGTAGATGTTTCTAAGGACTTTATTTACTATTAATCCCTTTATTAAAAAATTATTGTTACCAACATAATCTAACTTTAATAGTTCACCAGTAAAATCATGTGTATCAATTGTGTTTTCAAAATTTATCGGAAAGTCAAGCACATCTCTCAACGCAGCCGGTCTAACAAATCTTTCTTTTCCTACCAATTTTATAAAATTCAAGTAACCAGGAGTGATTTTAAATTTATCAATTTGTTTATCACTTAATAAATCAAAACTTGTGTTTTTGTAACCTGCATCACTAATACCATAAGCGTCCTCCATTTGATTAATAGTGAAAAAACTTAATCTCTTAATATCTTCTGAATTACTTAGTTTTTTAAAAGAAATCTTTTCTTCTGTTAAGTCAACAAACTCTCTTACAGCTGTTATACCATAAGAATGACCTGCACCTTCAGAACGCTCTTTAAAAAGTCCAAGGATGGGAATGTCTTTTTCATTATTTACAATTTTAGATCTTAAGTGCCAATCAAGAGAACTTTGGGCAATAGTTTTAAATCTCACACCCCCAACAGGAGAAAACATGTTAGGAAAATATTTTTTTAATGAGGGATCAGTTGTATCTAAATAATTAGGTTCAAAAAATTCGCCACCTGAGTAACTTTCTACAGTGCATAATCCTACCTTACCCATGATTTTCATTAGTGATTTTTCAGAAGCTTTAATAAATTTGTTGTAAGCTAAAATTTTATTTTGTGAGTGTTTTTCTTTTATTCTCATTTCAACACATAATGGGTAAATTGCGGCAGCTCCGAAACCTAGTGTGCACGCTATATGATGCGACGAACAAATCTGACCACTTTCAACTATAATTGAAACATTAAAACGTAAACCCTCATTAATAAGGCTTTGGTTTATGGCTGAAACTATAAGAATTAATGGTATTACTGCCTTTTTTGCATCAATATTGGCATCTGAAATTATAATTATTCCTCCACTAGATGATGCAAACTCGCATATATCAAAACAAATTTTTTCAATTTGATCTTTTAAAATTCGTTCATTATTTTGAGCGTTTTTATGATCAGGTTCATACAAAATTTCAAAGTTTTTAGTTGGGGTATAATTCTGGTTTTTAATTTTATTTAAATCTTCAAGCTTTAAAATAGGAGTGTCTATTATTATTTGTGGTGACTTCTTATTTAAATTTTTAGTTTTACAACCTAGTGATACCCTAAGTGTCATTCCATCGGCTTCTCTTATGGAGTCCAGTGGGGGATTAGTTACCTGCGCAAACTTTTGTGAAAAATATTTGGCCATCCCACCTTCTTGATCAGACAATGCATTAATCGCATTGCCATACCCCATTGCAGAAACTTTTTCAGCTCCAGTTTCAAGCATCGGGTCCAAAAAAAATCTAAAAGTTTCTTGATTGTGATGATAAGCAACGTATTTAGCTGATAAATTATCTATATTTTCTATTGAATTTTTACTTCCATTAAATTGTTCAATTTGGTGCAGCTTAATGCTGCACTCATGTAAAAGTTTTTTGTAATTAGTCTTAGAAGATAAAAGCTTTAGTGCATCTTCTGTATTATATGTTTTTTGTTCTTGATGGTTGTAATATAGGATACCTCCTGCTTCTATTCTTCCCCTAGAAATAATATCTTCCTCTGGAAAGTTTATTTGTCCTGCTTCTGACATTGCTGATAAATATTCAACAGTTTCAATGGTTCTCAATGGTCTAAGACCTAATCTATCAAGTCTTGCACCAATAATATTCCCATCTCCAAATATAACAGCAGCTGGACCATCATTTTTTTCTTCAAATAACGAAAAATATTCAAACATTGATATAATGTCTTCAGATAAACTTTTGTCATTCTCCCATGCTGGTGGCATCATAGAGATTACAGCAGAAACAATGTCTAATTCATCTTCAAAGATTCTATTTTGCAAGGTTTGATCTAATCTACAGCTGTCAGATTGGCCCCTTGGTCTTATAATATCTTTATTTTTAGATTTATATGATGCATTTTCTGATAAAATATTCTTTTTATTTGTATTTAACTCTCCATTATGGGCTATTAATCGGAAAGGTTGAGCCATAAATGGATGTGGTTCAGTATTTGTTGAAAATCTTGTATGAAAATATAAAGAAAAAATTTTATGAGATGTATCATTTAAATCTTTAAAATAGGGGATAATTTCATTTGACTTTAACCTACCTTTTAATACTTGTAATTTTCTAGATAAGGAAAGAGGATACAACTCTTCTAAATTCTTATCTTTAAATGCCACTGCTTCAATGTCCAGTAAACAACGATATATAGATTTATCTATATTTTTATCGCTAGTGTTTTGCATACTAAAGATAAATTGCTTTATTGTTAGTTGAGACGATTGAGAAAATTTATTTAAAACTGACTTATTTACAGGCACATCTCTTGATTTAATAAGTTTAAAACCGCTATTTTCTAAAGTATTAATAATTAAGTTATTTGCTTTAATTTTGTAAACTTTATTTTTTGGCATAAAAAAATTACCAACGACGAAATCACCAAATTTTAGAGTTTTGTTTGTAATTTTTGAAAAAAAATTTACTGATAAATCTATTGATATTCCTGCACCATCCCCAATTCCTTCAGATGACATTCCTCCACGGTGAGGAACTGAGCATAAAGCTTCATTAGCCTTAATTATTAAATCATGGGTTTGTTTGCTATCTTTTTTAGTAATAAAACCAACTCCACAACTGCTTTTTTCAACATTATGGTCGTATAATAATCTTGGTTGTTTGATATTATTCATTTAATTCCGCATAAATTTTAATCTTTTTAATGCAAAATGAATAACTTTTACTCTGTTAATGATATATTTCAGACATGCAAAAAAAGCAATTCACATATTTTTTGAACAATATTTAAAAAAAATCTGTTGAGTCATTAAATAAATATAGAGGTAACGTTTAAGAAAGATATTCATCATAAATACTAAAAAAAATACGATAATAATTAATTAATTAATTAATTAATTAAAATTAAATGAATTTATTTTATATATTAACATTATAAAATTATTTTAAATTGGTAGGGATATCCTTAAACGAACCGAGAAGCTTTTTAGCATTGGATTTTTACATCATCGTTTCGTCCCGGGGAGCCATAAACTACCATTAAATTTAATATTAAAATTATAATAACAAAATTTATTTTGTGCAGTATGATGTTTTAAACAGTATATATACAATTTTAAGAATAAACTTAAAATTATAGTGATTTCTTATTTTAAATATTTTAGTATAATTTTGATATTTATTTTAATTGAAAGTAATAGATTGCTTCAGATTGTAAAAGTTGACCACCCATTTTCATCACCACTTATATATATTAAAATAGACAATTATACAAAATTAAATGATTTGTTAATCAAAGAATCATATGAATGGAAGAGATTAGATAAGGGTAACGATAAATCTAATAAGGGCAATGGCTGGCAATCTCCTGAAACTTTGATGCTAAAGAAAACTCGGGGCTTTAAGAATTTTACTGATATAATTCCAAATGCAGCAGCCTTAGCTGTTTCAAAGATTAATCCACAATTACAAATTGCTGATTATACTTACAAAGCAAATGCATGGGTAAATATAAATCAAAAAGGTGGATATAATTCAATCCATCATCATGGAGAATTTCATTTATCTGGAGTATATTATGTTAAAAATTCCATTCAAAATTACGATAACGGTAAAATTGAATTTATAAATTCTAGAAATGATTATAACATTCATAAAGTAATAGGAGGAAATGCGTTTTCGACTTCAATTAGAGTTACACCTAAAGAAGGTTTTATGATAATATTTCCTTCTTCATTACTACATTTGGTACATCCAAACAATACAAATGAAGATAGAATTTCTATAGCATGGAACATTAAATTTGAGAAAAAAATATCATGACTTAATTTTTAATTTTTTTTAAAATAATAAGTTCTGCGAGATCAAAACAACCATAACATACCTAAATACTTTTGCTATTGATACAAATATAATAAATGTAAAGAGTCTAATTCTTAAAATACCTGCGACAACCGTCAAAGGGTCTCCAACAAAAGGAACCCAACTAAATAACAAACAATATTTTCCGTAACTTGAAAACCACGATATTCCTTTTTCTAATTGTAATTTTTTTACAGGAAACCATTTTTTGTTTTTTAGATTTGTGAGATAATATCCTATACACCAATTTAATATCGAACCTAATATATTTCCAATACTTGCAAATAAAATAAGATATATAACTGGATATTTCTTCAAAATAATAAATGCTGTTAACGTTAACTCTGAATGACCTGGTAGTAACGTGGAAGAAAGAAATGAAGAGATAAAAAGACTACTGTAGACCTCAATGGCACTCATTTACTGCTTGTTTCTATATTTTCAGCTATTTTTTCCCAATTTTTTTCTTCTTCAGCTATCTGTTGTAATACATTTTTGAGATTGACATTTACTTCGAGAGCACGTTTTTGATTGTTAGATGAATAAAAATTTTCTTTTAACATTTCAATTTCCAATCTTTTTCTTTCTTTTTCATATTCAAGTATTTTCTTTTCTGAATTAGTTAGCCTCTTTTTTAAATCTGTAAGAGAGAAGTTAGAAATTGAATAATTAATATTTTTGTTTTTTAGAACAGGCTCTTGTTTTTTTTTCTTAGAATTATTGTTTAATATCAATTTTCTATAATCATGAATATCACCAGAGAATTCAGATACATTTCCATTTTTTATTATCAAGAGTCTATCAACTAATCTTTCAACCAGAAACGAATCATGACTTACTAATATTAATGAACCTTTATAGTCATTTAAAGCCATGATGAGAGCTTCTCTACTTTCTATATCTAGATGATTAGTAGGTTCATCTAAAATTAATAAATCAGGCTTTTCAATTACAACTAATAACATTAATAATCTTGCCTTTTGCCCACCAGATAACCTTCTAACTTCTAGATCCATTGTTTCAGGAGTAAACCCTGCTGAACCAAGCTTTGCTCTAATTTTAGAAGGAATTTCTTTATTTAATTTTAGATATAGATGTTGATATGGTGTTTCGTCATGCCTTAACTCATCTAATTGATGTTGAGCAAAATATCCTATCTTTAGTTTTTTAGGAATTTGTAAATTTCCTTTCATTACATTGATTTTTTTTGCAATTAATTTGGAAAAAGTAGATTTTCCTTCACCATTTACACCTAACAACCCTACTCGATCATCAGGATTGATTTGTATATTGATGTTTTTTAAAACCTCTACCTGATTATATCCAACAGATGCCTGATCAAGAGTTACTAACGGTGGAGCAAACTTACTAACTTCTTCAAATTTAAACTTAGGAATTTTTTGATCTTCCTCTATAACAATAGGTTTCATCTTTTCTAAAATTTTAATTCTTGATTGTGCCTGTCTAGCTTTAGATGCTTTTGCTTTAAATCGATCGACAAAGCTTTGTATATGAGCTGTTTGAGCATCTTGTTTATTTTTTTGAGAAATTTTTTGTTCTAGTTGGTTTCTTCTTTCATTATCAAAAGTGTCATAATTTCCAGTATAAAACTGCATTTTTTTACTTGATAAATGTAAAATTCCACTTACAGATTTATTGAGTAAATTTCTATCATGAGAAATAACTAAAACTGTATTTTTAAACTTTTGTAAATAATTTTCTAACCATGCAGTACCTTCAAAATCTAAGTAATTAGTTGGTTCGTCCAACAACAACAAATCTGGATTGGAAAATAATACGCTTGCAAGTGCTACCCTCATTCGCCACCCACCAGAAAATTTTGAACACGGACTATGCTGATCAGTTTGACTGAAACCTAAACCACTTAAAATTGATGAGGCTCTTGCTTCAGCAGAATAAGCATCAATATCAGCTAATCTTATATGTATATCAGCAATTTTATTTGGATTAGTTTCTATTTCTGAAGCAGTAAGTAGTTTAGCTCTTTCAATGTCTGCTGCTAATACTGTATCTATGAGTTTTTCTTCATTAGATGGCGCCTCTTGAGCAACTGCCCCAATTTTATAATTTTTAGGTACTTCAATAACTCCTCCATCTAGAGTTATTTCTTTAAGAATTAATTTAAATAATGTTGTCTTCCCTACTCCGTTTCTTCCAACTATACCTACTTTATGACCAGTAGGAACAAAAGCTGATGTACCATCAAAAAGAGAAACACCACCGATAGAAAAAGAAATATTTTTAAAATTTATCATTATTAATATTTTTTAATTAAAAGATTTAAGTTATTTTTTTGAAGCAATTGTTATATTATGCTTAAGAATTATTTAATTTTTATATACAAAAACACATAATTAGTAAGTAAAATTTATGAAAAAAAATATTAAAAAAGATTTCATTGATACTATAGGCAACACTCCACTAATAAAATTAAATAAAGCGAGTGAACTTACTGGTTGTGATATTTATGGAAAAGCAGAATTTCTTAATCCAGGCTCTTCGATCAAAGACAGAGCAGCTAAAGGAATAGTACTAGACGCTATTAACAAAAAAGAGTTGCACCCTGGAGGTTTAATTGTTGAAGGCACGGCGGGAAATACTGGGATAGGTCTAGGTTTAGTGGGAAACTCTCTTGGTTATAAAACGTTAATTGTAATGCCTGAGACACAAAGCCAAGAGAAAAAAGATGCATTGAGATTAATTGGGTGTGAATTGAAATTGGTTCCTGCATTACCATATTCTAACCCTGGAAATTATATAAGACAATCACAACAAATTGCAGAAAATCTTGCAAAAACACATGATTCTGGGGTTTTATGGGCAAATCAATTTGACAATATCGCCAATCAAATATCTCATTATAATTCAACTGGTCCTGAGATCTGGGATCAGACAAATGGTAAAATTGACGGTTTCACATGTGCTGTTGGAACCGGTGGAACTTTGTCAGGGACTGGTTTATTTTTAAAAGAAAAAAATAAAGAAATTAAAATAGCTTTATCAGATCCATTCGGATCAGGACTATTTAATCATTATCAAAAAGGTGAAATGAAGGCAGAAGGTAACTCAATAACTGAGGGAATTGGACAAGGTAGAATTACAAAAAATTTAGAAAACTGTCCTGTAGATTTATCTTTTAGAATTAATGATAATGACGCACTTACAATTATTTTTGATTTACTAAAGGAAGAAGGAATTTTTCTTGGTGGTTCAAGTGGTATCAACGTAGCTGGAGCAATACAATTAGCTAAAGAACTTGGACCTGGTAACACTATAGTAACTATATTATGTGACTCTGGTCAAAGGTATCAATCAAAAATATGGAATCCTGAATTTCTTAAATCAAAAGATTTGGTTGTCCCATATTGGCTTGAATAAAAGAGGCAAAAAATGAATCCAAAAAATACAAATATATTTATAGAACCAAAAGAATTAATAAAGAAAATCAATGATGATCCAAATTTTCGTTATAAAATTCTTGATGCAACCTTTTATTTACCTAATTCTAGGCTTAACGCAGAACAAGAGTTTAACGATGAACACATAAAAAATTCAGTTTTTTTTGATATAAATAAAATTGCTGCATCAGATAATAACTTGCCACATATGATCCCTTCGAAAAATGAGTTCTCATCAATAATGCAAAAACTAGGTGTAAACAAGGATGATGTTATAATATTTTATGATAATTCTCCTTTTTTATCATCTTCTCGGGGTTGGTTTTTATTTAGGTACTTTGGCCATAATGATATTTTAATTTTAAAAGGTGGTCTTAAGAATTGGAAAAATTGTAATGGTGCTGTGTCAAGTAAAAAATCATATCCAAAACAAGGTAATTTTGAAGCCACTATAGAAAGAAAAGAACTTGTAGTTAATTTGAATCAAATGATTTTTGAATCAAAAAATAATTCTAAGTTGATTTTAGATGCGAGATCAGAAAAAAGATATTTGGGTGAAGAAAAAGAACCTAGACCTGGATTACCTTCAGGCCATATTCCCAACTCAAAAAGCATTCCAGCCTCAGATTTAATTTCAAGTGATGGTTACTTGAAATCATTAGAAGAATTAAACGAATATTTTTTAGGAAAAAATATTAATAAAAAAGATGATATCATAGCTACATGTGGATCAGGAGTTTCTGCATGCGTTATATCAATAGCTTTGTACTGTTTAGGTAAAGAGGATGTCCCTATTTATGATGGTTCTTGGACAGAGTGGGCCTCATCTGGACAAAAAATTAAAACAAGTGTTTAATGATCTCACCTACAAAACTTAGTGATTAAGTATTTGACTTAAAAATAACTTAGTTCTGTCATTTTTAGGATTATTAAAGAAATTTTTAGGATCACTTTGTTCAATTATTTCCCCTTCATCCATAAAAATAACACTATCCGCAACTTTTTTTGCGAAACCCATTTCATGAGTAACAACCAACATTGTCATTCCGGTTTCAGCGAGCTCTATCATAGTGTCTAAAACCTCTTTTATCATTTCAGGATCTAAAGCTGATGTTGGTTCATCAAAAAGCATAATTTTAGGTTGCATGCATAATGATCTTGCTATTGCAACTCTTTGTTGTTGTCCACCAGATAATTGACCTGGGAATTTCAAAGCTTGTTCCGGTATTTTAACACGTGTTAACAATTCCATTGCTAGTTCATTCGCTTCTTTTTTTGGAAGACCTTTGACCCAGATTGGTGCTAAAGTACAGTTTTCGAGAACAGTTAAATGAGGAAAAAGGTTAAAAGATTGGAATACCATTCCAACGTCGCTTCTTATTGATTCAAGATTTTTTAAATCACCGGTAAGTTTGACGTCATTAACTATAATATCTCCTTTTTGGTGGACTTCCAGACGATTTATGCATCTAATAAGTGTTGACTTACCAGAACCTGACGGACCACATATAACAATACGTTCACCTTGATTAACACCCAGAGAAATATTTTTTAAAACATGAAATGTTCCAAACCATTTGTGCATTTCTTTAATTTCAATAACTGGTTTAGATAATTTGTTTTTATTTTTTACCATTTTTTATCTCACTTGTGATCAGTGTTTAATTTATTTTCAAGCCAGAGAGAATATCTAGACATCGCGAAGCAACTTACAAAGAAGAATAATGCCACAAATAAATATGTTTCTGTAGATAAACCATTCCATTTTGTATCAGCTAATGCGGCTCTTCCTATACCAAGAGGATCTAATAACCCTATCACCACAACAAGTGTTGTATCCTTATATAGCCCTATAAAAGTATTCATTATACCAGGTATTGAAATTTTTAGGGCTTGAGGAAGTGTTATAAATCTAGTTGTTTGCCAATAATTCATACCTAGAGCGTCTGCTGCTTCGTATTGACCTTTTGGAATTGCTTGGATGCCTCCCCTAATAACTTCGGCAATATAGGCAGCTGAAAAAAAGGTAAACATGATGATAACCCTAACCAAGATACTAAAATTAGTGCCAGGGGGCATGAAATAGTTAAGCATTGAAGAAGCTACAAAAAGTAAGGTTATTAATGGGACACCTCTCATAAATTCTATGAAACAAATGCTTAATGTTCTAACCACAGTTAATTTAGATTGTCTACCAAGGGCTAAAAGTATACCAATAGGCAGTGAACACACAATACCCGTAACTCCTAAAATAACAGTAAGCATAAATCCACCAAATAAACTATATTCAATCTTAGCTAGCCCAAAAAAACCGCCATTTATTAAAATAAAAGCAAAGAAAGGGAAAATTCCACTAAACCATAATAGCCATTTCCTCTTCGGCAAGTCTGGATATAATAAGGGTGCAAAGGCAATAAACATTGTTAAAAATGAAATATCAATTCTCCACCTTTCTGCTTCAGGATAGAAGCCATAAACAAACTGCCCTACTCTTCTAGTTATAACTGCCCAACAGGCACCATCATTAATTTTTCTACATTCTATTTTTGAATCTGCATCAAATACAGCATCAAAAAAGAACCAACCAATTATTCCGTCTATTAAATAATAAACCAGCACTACCGAAACAATTGTTAATAAAGTATTGCTTATGGATGAAAACAAATTATTTCTAATCCAACCATAAAAGCCAACAGTCCCTGGTGGGGGTGGAAGATTTGGATATGAACCTGGTTTATACATTTCTGTACTCATTTTATCTTCCCACTAATTTAACTTTATTATTATACCAGTTCATAAAAGCCGAAATACTTAATGAAACTGATAAATAAATTAACATAACTATTACCATTGTTTCCATTTCTCTACCTGTTTGGTTTAGAGAAATACCACCAAGTGTTGCTACAAGATCCATATAACCAATTGCTATTGCTAATGAAGAATTCTTGGTTAAATTTAAATACTGACTGGTTAAAGGCGGAATTATAACTCTTCTAGCTTGAGGCAAAATCACTAATTTCATTACTTTTGAAGATTTTAAACCAATTGATTCAGCAGCTTCTCTTTGACCTTTGTCAACAGCCAAGATTCCAGCCCTTACTATTTCTGCAATAAAAGCGGCCGTATAAATACCTAATGCGAAAGTCAATGCGGCAAGCTCAGGGCTCATGTGCATACCACCCCTAAAATTGAACCCCTTTAATGCAGGTATCTCTAAAGAAATTGGCATTCCAGAAATAACAAAAGCAATTAGAGGTAATGAAATTAATACAAAAAAATTAATCCAGAAAACTGGATACTGTACGCCTGTTAAATCTTGTTTTTTCTTAGCATATTTGAAAAATAAAACTGAAAAAATTATGGCAATTACTAAAAACAAATATACAAGTTCGATTCCATTTTCCGTTAATGGCTTTGGAATATAAAAACCTCTGTTAGAAAGAAAAGTCACATCAGCTAAGTTTAAGGCTTTTCTTGGATGTGGAAGAGTATTAATTATTATACCGTGCCATAGAAGTATATGTAATAAAATAGGAACATTTCTCGTAAATTCTATATACCAGTATGCGATTTTACTGGCTAACCAATTTTTGGATAATCTTATTATTCCCAAAGAAATTCCTAAAACTGTGGCTAGAATTATACCAAATACTGCAACTAAACCTGTGTTTAAAAGGCCAACAATGCCTGCTCTTAAATGACTATCTCTATTATTATAGTCAATTAAGTATTGATTTATATCGTAGCCAGCTGGAATAAATAAAAATTCAAAACTAATGTCTTTCCCAAGAGCTTTAAAATTTGCATCAACATTTGATATTAACCATGATAAAAACCAACCGATGCACAACAAAACAAATATTTGCACAATTATTTCTCGGCTTTTTTCATTTCGCCATATGTTGCTTAAAAAACTCATTTATGAATTCTATATCTAATTAAGAGTAAAAAAGCTGTATCTAAAATATAAACACAGCTTTTTTTAAAAGTCTTATTTAATTGGTGGTATGTAGAATAGTCCACCATCTCTGTAAAGTTGGTTCATACCTCTAGCAATTTTAAGAGGTGTGCTCATGCCAAGGTTTTTTTCGAAAACTTCTTCATAGTTTCCTACTTGACCAATAATATTAACAGCCCAATCAGCAGATAAACCTAATTTAGAAATACCTTGTAAAGGATCTTTACCTAACAAACGGTTGATTTCTTTGTTTTTATTATCTTTTCCAGCCAAAGATTTAACATTAGCTGAAGTTATACCTAATTCTTCACCAGCCATCATAGCTTTTAAAGTCCAAGCAACTATATCTGCCCACTGATCATCACCATGTCTAACAACAGGTCCTAAAGGCTCTTTAGATACAATCTCAGGTAAAACCATGTGGTCAGCAGGATTATCAAAACTTGACATTGTTGCATATAGTCCTGAAGCATCAGTTGTATACACATCACATCTTCCAGCTTTATATAATTCTTGTGCTTCAGCATTAGTTTCAATTGGAACTGGATTATATTTCATTCCATTTCCAGCAAAAAATTCAGCAAGGTTTAATTCTGTAGTTGTACCAGTTTGAATACATACTGATGCTCCGTCCAAACCTTTAGCAGATTTAACACCTAAAGCTTTAGGAACCATAAAACCTTGGCCGTCATAATAACTGACACCTACAAAAGTTTGCGATAAATCAACATCTCTTGAAAAAGTCCATGTTGTATTTCTTGAAAGTATTTCACCTTCACCTGCAGCTAATTTTGTAAAACGTGTTTTACCAGTTGCAGTCGTGTAATTAACTTTATCTGCATCACCTAATGTTGCTGCTGCTACTGCTCTACAAAAGTCGACATCAAAACCAGTCCACTTTCCTTTATCGTCAGGTGCAGCAAAACCAGCTAAACCAGTATTAATGATACAGTTTAACTTACCTCTTGCTCTCACGTCGTCTAAAGTGCTTGCTAAAACTGATCCAGCAAACATCACTCCAGCAGTCGCAGCTGCTAAAAGTATTTTTGTTTTCATATTATTTCTCCACTATTAAAATTTTCATGATTATCATGATTTTGTTAGTACTTTCGTTCTTATTTAGTATAGTTTCAAGATAAAAATTAAAAATTTTTTTTAAAATGTTTATAGATTAAACATTATTTGGGATAAAATTATCTAAAAATTAATTTAGAAGACAGAAGTTAGGTTCAGTTAATAATCCATGAAGCAAGAAGATAAAAATTTACATATAGAAACAATTACTTCACATGTTGGAAAAAATCCTCATGAAAACCACGGTATACCATCACCTCCAGTATATAGAACAAGTACTATTTTAAACAAGACAATGGAGTCTTATAAAAATAAAGATTTAAAATACACTTATGGAAGAAATGGGACGCCTACTTCAGAGTCATTAATCAAAGCAATTTCTTCAATATATAATGCAGAAGGATGTGTTCTTGCTTCTTCTGGAATGAACGCTATAACAACTGGATTAATGTCATTAATAAAATCTGGCGATCATATTTTGTTACCTGATTCTGTATATGGATCAACTAGACGATTTGCTAAAGAAGAATTTCCCAGATTAAATATTGATTATGAGTTTTACAACTCAAGAGATTTAAAAAATTTAGAAAGTCTGATCAAAGAAAATACAAAAGCAATTTATTTAGAAAGTCCAGGTACATATACTTTTGAGGTAATTGACATAATTAAGGTTATGGAAATTTGTAAAAAATATGATTTAAAATCTTTAATAGACAATACTTGGGCTACTGCAATTTATTTCAATCCATTTGATTTTGGTGTTAATATTGTAATTGAAGCCATAACAAAATATATCTCTGGTCATTCTGATATTATGATGGGGGTAGTTCTTGCAAATAATGAAGATCTCGTAGGAATCGAAAGGTGGACTAAAAACGCTGGAGTTTATGTTAGCCCTGACGATATTTTCATGTCTCTTAGAGGTTTAAGAACACTTCCTTTAAGATTAGAACAATCATCTTTTAACAGTTTGAAATTAGCTAAATTTTTGGAAAATCTTAAAGAAGTAAAATATGTAATGCATCCTGCTTTAACTCAACATCCTGATCATAAATTATGGAAAAGAGATTTTAAAGGCGCATCTGGTCTTTTTGCTATCGAATTTAACGACAATATCTCTGAAGAAGCAGTTAATAAATTAGCTAACAGCCTTAAAATTTTTGGAATTGGTTCTTCTTGGGGAGGATATTCAAGCTTAATATCAATGATGAATGTTTCAGAATCTAGAAATATTAAAACAAGTTATATCCCGAAAGGTGTTTATCTAAGGATTTATACCGGCTCGGAAAATATAAATGACTTATTAAATGACTTCAAAAATGGGATAAAAATTTTAAGAAAATTCTTAAAACTTTAAAGAAATTAGATCAATTTCTCTTCGCCTAAGACAGTTGTTCTTCTCATATCCCTAGTTTCTTTCAAATCATCATAAGCCCTCGCTCTATGCATTGTTTGTCTATTATCCCATATTATTAGATCATTTTTTGACCATTCATGAACATACTTAAATTTTAATTGGGTAGCATATTCAATCAAATCATCAATAAAACACATTGAATCTGGCCTTATCCAATTTTTTATTTTACCAATATGGCTTGATAAGAAAATTGTTTTCCTATTTGTTACTTTATTTTTTCTTACAAGAGGTTGTTCAACAGGAGTAAAATTTTTAATTTCTTCTGATGATAGCTCTTTAACCATATCAAAACCTAGTCTTTGTCGGGAATATATCAGAGAATGTTCACAAATCATTTTATCGATTTTATCTTTAGTTTTCTTTTCTAGACTATCATAAGCATTTCTCATATCCGCAAACTCTGTATTACCTCCTACATTTGATATATTTCTTGCTGACAAAAGAGAATATTTTGCAGGAATTTGTTTAAAAGAACTATCGGTATGCCATAAACGATTACCTAAATTAAATATTCTTCTTGGATCATCTTGAGTAAAAGGTTTATTGTTTTTATCAAGGTTAGATACATCTGCTAAATCTGTAGATAATCGTCTATCTTTCTCTTTAGTAATGTTAGATTTATTTCCAGAAGCCTCGATTTCTCCAAAATATTTAGTAAATTTCACCTGTTCATCATCATCTATATTTTGATTTCTAAAAACTAAAATAGTTAACTTATTAATAGCATTATCAATCTCTTTTACAATTTTGTTATCTAATTTTTTTTTTAAATCCACTCCAGAAACAAACCCAACAAAGTCTGGGGATTCAGTTCTTGTTTCTATAATCATATTAATCTCCAAATTTATTTTTTTTAAAAAATATATGGTTATATCTGTATAATTGATTATAAAATCTAAGTTGTAAAATCAAAAGAGTTAAATTTATGTATTTTGTTAAAACTAATAAATTATTACTATTAATAACTTTGTTATTTTTAAATTTAAGCTTTAACGTGTTTGGCATTGATAAATTAGATGGTGCATGGTTTGAATGTGAATTCTCTGGTAAAACTAGTGAACCAACTGATAATTGTAACATGCTAGATAATGACGGTTTCATTTTTTCGAACAATATTGCGGCACATATATCAGTAATTGATAGTCAAGAAACAAATTGTAAAAAAAATAAAATTGGTCAATGTTTTCAAAGCAACTTAAGCTTTATAACGATAAGACAAGGTAGAGAGGACAAAGTGAAGTTTGAAAATAGTAAGTTAATATTAACCTTTTTAGGTTGCGGTCAAGTCTTTCACCTAACAAATAAAACAGACTACGTTGAAGCTAAACCTGATGAAAAAAAGTGCTTCTGGGCAGGTAAAAAAGTTTTCTATTTAAAAAAATACGATGGTAAATTAATATTTAAGAAATAATCAATAGAATATCATGTATATATTAAGACAAACAAACTTACTTAAATTTGGATTAATAACAATTGGGATAATAATAGCTCTTTTTTGTTTTTATGTAATTGTTGGCTTTCTAGGTATACAATATATTATGGAACCATATAAATATGGGACTTTTTTTGCCTGGGTGATTATTTTATTTGGTATTTTTTATAGGTTTACTTTTTTACTTTTAACTATTGGTGTTTTTTTTGGTATCATAAACGTACTAGAGTGGCATCTAATATTTGCTATTTTATTCACTTTACCAAGTCTTCTTTTTATTTTTCCTAAACAAATTCTTAACTTTAAAATGGGGACAAAAAAAACAGAAAAGAAAGATAATGATTTTAATGTGTATACTAATACTAATAGACAACAGACTATGAAAAGATTTAAAACTAAATCTCAAAATAATGAAGTAATTGATGGAGATTATGAGATTATTAATGAAAATGATAAAAATAAAAATTAATCATTTAATTTTAAATAGTATGATTTTTTTGTTTTCATATCATAAACTACCATTCCTCCACTTGGTAATGAAATGCCGGTGAAAGCTTGAATTACCACATAATGAGTAACCATCAAATAAGTACCTGTTTTTATTTGAAGTTTGTTAATCAATTTATTTAGCTCAGCTAGCGTTTTATCTTTATTTACATGTCCTTCATAAAAAGAATTAAGACCTTTGTGAGTAACAAATTTACCTATTTTTAAGAATGATGCAGTATCTTTACACCTACACCAAAAACTTGAAAAAATTTTTGTAAATGTTATTTGAAATTTTTTGAAAATTTCTCCTAACATCTCACTTTGGTAAATACCATTCGCATCAAGATTTCTTTGAGTAGAACAATCATCTATCTTAAAATTTGAAGGATCTCCGTTTCCAGGTGCCAAAGCATGTCTCATAAAAATTATTTTGTTGTGACTGGCTTTTTTAAAGTTTTCTATTAAAATGTAATCTTCACTTGCATGAGTGTTGTTGCCTAATAAAATGCAAAAAATAGATATCAAAAGTGTTCTAAACATTACTTTAAAATACAAATCATTTTAAAACCTACAAACTTTTTTATGATTTTTTTTGAGTTTCTCTTCTTATAATAATCAATGAAGAGGAAATTATTATTAAAGTTCCAATATAAAAAGTTGAAGTTAATGATTCATTAAATAAATAAACACCTATCAAAATACCAATTGGAACTGATATATATCTTAAAGGAGCCAACAGGCTTGCTGGTGCTAACTTCAGGCTATATGCTAAACAAATTTGTTGAAAGCTAGAAACCACACCAATAACAATCAAAACAATTAGAACCTCATCATAGTTAGGCCATTCAGTTTTGATTAACATACAAATAACTAAGAAAACTATGGCTCCGAATATATTATACCATAATGCTGTAGTTGCAGGATGATCTGTTTGACCAAGTTTTCTAACAGATAGCGTCATAAGTGCTCCAAAAAAAGGTGAAAAAACACCTAACACTAATCCATAGTTAAACCAATTTTCTTTTAAAGGATCCAGTATTAGTATTACTCCTATAAATCCAATTAAAGCTATTATTCGTCTAAACCATCCGACAACTTCCTTTATGACAATAGGTGCAAGTAAGGTAATAAATATTGGCATTGTTTGAAATAAAGTGGTCATAAGGCTTAGATCTATAAATTGTAGTGCCGCAAACAAGCATCCAAAAGAGCCTAAACCAGTTATAGTCCTAATCATCAGACCAGACTTGGATTCTATTTGAAAAGCATATGATTTGCGTTGAAAATATGCCGTTATCATTAGTAAAGGGATACAAAACAAATATCTAAAAAATAAAACCATAAAAACTGAAAGATCACCTGCTATCAGTTTTACTAAACTGGCTATAGTTATCGTGCATATAACTTCAGTTATGGAAAAGGAAACTCCAAGAGGAATATTTGAATTATTATTCGTTAGTGACATATGTAGTTTTCATTCTAAATCTTTTTTGATGATTTATGGTCGGGCCAGCGGGATTTGAACCCACGACCTTCCGCCCCCCAGACGGACGCGCTACCAAGCTGCGCTATGGCCCGATTTTTTGCAATATTAGCAAAATATACTAAAAGCTATAAATTTAATAATTTTATTTAAATACCACCATAAGATTTTTGAGGAATACCACGATTCAATGAAAAATGTGTATGTATGCACTTCCAAGTATCATTTATATTATTCCTCTTTAAAGTAACCGTAGCTCTTCCATTTCTTTTAAAAGAATTGCTATTTTTTTTATACCCTGTAGAGTCCCAAACTACAATAGAGTTTGCAAGTAATCTGTCAGGAGAAATTTGAATATAAAGTGTATCAGTCAAGAATTTAAAATTATTAATAGTTGGCCAAACACTTTTCCATTGGTTAGCACAAAGTTTTTCTAAACCTTCAACTACATTCATCCAAGTACCACAACTAACAACATCATTTTCAAAAAGATTTTTAGCTGATTCATAATCTTTATTTTGGACTTTATTTTCCCAAGTTTTAAACCAAAATATTATAGAATTGTGATCTTTATTATCAGTATCAAGTTTATACATTACTAAAATGTCTCATTGATATTATATCAGTTTTAATTTTATCTATTTGAAATTTAATAGTCAATTTCATAGAAGCATTAACAAGTGAAAAAAATAATACGAAACATGTCTTTTAGTTTAAAATAGAAGAATTCCTTTACATCCTAGGATTTAACTACTTCTTATGAAAAGATGCCTGAATATGTAATTTTGATCAGGCATCTTTTAAATAAATTTTATAATGATGGTAATGCAGGAAGATCCTGACCAAGCCATTTTTGAGAGATTTTATTTAAAGCCCCTCCTAGCTTTTTATGAAGTATAAAAACGTTTACCCACCTCAATAAATCTTCATTTCCCTTTTTAACACCAATAAAACAAGGACTATCTTTAATAATAAACTTCCTCTCTAAATCAAAGTCTGGATTTGCTTCAGTTACAGAAGCTGCAACAGTATTACCTGCGACAAGCACTTGAACTTGCTTTGATTTGATAGCGCTTAATGTAGCAGCATTGTCACCAAATCTTGTAATTTTAGCACCTTTAGGAGCCATTTTAGTAAGTTCTAAATCCTCTAGAGTTCCTCCAGTTACTCCTATTGTAAGACCATCTAAATCTTTGTACGAAGAAACTTTAATTGTAGAGGGTGCAAATACACCTGAATAGAATGGTGCATAAGCACTAGAAAAATTAATTGACTTAGCTCTAGAAGGATTAGCTCCCATTGTAGATATGACTAAATCAACCTTATCTGTTTCAAGAAAAGGTATTCTTTGCTTTGATACAACAGGTACTATTTTAAGTTTGACTCCCAAGTCTTTTGCAATAAGTTTTGCAACGTCAACATCATAACCTTCATGTTCACCAGTTTTCCCAACTGAGCCAAAAGGCGCAAAAGCCTCTGGTACAGCAATTTTAACTTCACCACTTTTTAATATACCATTAAGATCAGCGGAATTAGCTGAAAAACTTAGAAAAAATAGACTTAATAAAAAACTATAAATTATTTTTTTTGAAAACATTTTTTTTCCTTTCAATAAATTAATTTTCAATGATGTATTTTTTTTCTAAATATTTGGCGTAAATTGCCAGGGGGTAACATAGGCAGAAATACAAAACTGCCATTATAGGAAAAATAATAAATGGTTCTGAACCTATGACAGGAGCGTTAGCCCACCTTTTCCCTAATAACATTAAATCTTGAAAGCCAATTATATAAGCAAGAGAAGTTCCTTTTATAATTTGAATAAGAAAACTTACTGTAGGAGCAATACTATACTTATAAACTTGGGGTATAATGATAAACCTTAATGTCTGAGTAAAGTTTAGATTAAGAGCTACTCCTCCCTCCCATTGACCAGAAGGGATTGCCATAATTGCACCTCGCCAAACTTCTGATAAGTAGGCCGAGGTAAATATTATCAATGATATGCTTGCAGCGTACCAAGGATCGAAGTCTTGACCAATAAACCTTGGTATACCAAGCCCAATTATAAATAATAACATTAAAAGAGGAAGAGACTGAAATAACCATGTATAACAAAAACTTATATAGTTAAGAATTTTAGATGGATATATTCTTAAAAAAGTTATAATTACAGCAACTAATCCTCCCCCTAGAAAAGCAATTAATGATAAATAAATTGTAAATCTAGTCGCCAATATCAATTGAGTTAAAATTATTCCTAATGGTTTATCAAATATGTTTATTAATAAATCTTGCAATTACATTCTCTTTTTTAATGATCTATTGAAAATAATTTCTAATGAAGACTTAAATAATAAAGAAAGCATTACATATAAAATTGATAAAATAATAAATATTTCAAACGTCCTAAAAGTTCTACTATCTATATAGAGCCCTGCGTGAGTAAGATCGTTAACCCCAATTTCAGAGATAATTCCTGTGGTCAAAAATATAAAAATAAATTGACTTGATAATGAAGGAAACATTTTAATGAGTGTATGGGGGAGAACAATTTTCCTAAAAATTGTTATTTTATTCAAATTTAAAGAGTAAGCAGCTTCTAGCTGATTTGTTGGAGTTGAATTATAACCTGATCTCAAAATTTCACCAAAATAACCAGTAAAATTTATAGTCAATGCCAGCAATGCGTGTGCCCAAAATGGCCATACATACTCGAATATAAGTGGTAAACCAAAAGTAACAAAAAATAATTGAACTATTAATGGAGTATTTCTAATAAAATCAATCCAACAAACTGAAACAAAATTTAAAGGAAAAATTTTCCAATAAATCATTGCTGCTAAAAAAAAAGCAATTATAAAACCTAAAAAACCAGAGGCTATCGTTAAACTTGAGCTTATTAAAATGCCATCGAAAATTAAGTGTAAATATTCTGATGACCTGTATATTTCAAAAAAACGAAAATCAAACAAATTGTATCCCCATCACATAACTAATCTACAGAATATATTAAAATATTAATTAACAACCTGAAATCATTAACATTTAGATACATGATTAATAATTAGTCATTTAATTAATAAATTAAAAAAATGGGCATTATTTAGGCAAATAATTGAATGTTATTAAAAACTATCACTAAAATAAAAAATTCTAGTCACTAGTAATGAAATTTATCAAAATAAACAGGTTAATCTGGTGTAAATATATTAATATCTTTTGATTTTTTTACTTTTCCACTTTTGCCTAGGTAGTCTTCTAAAACCATTGCATTCATTAAGCTTTTATCGTCAGGTATATTTGCTATAAATCTAGTTTCATTATTAAGTCTTCCAAATACAATTCCAAATGAGGGACCCTTTCGATCATGCATAATTGTGTAAGTTTCAATTATAGCATTTCCCTCAGCAAATTCTGAAAAAACAGGTCCTTTTTGTTTATTAATTTCAACTTGATAAACACTTGGATCTTTTGGAGAAAACATTTTTTTTAGAGGTTCTGTTGAGTAAATTCCTGCTGATTGCTTTGTTATATAATTACCATTGGCCGTAACCAACCCTTTTATACCAGGTCGAGCCCTAACCTTGTTCATCATTTCAGATATAGAATGTGTTACATAGTTATTTCCTGGACCACCAAAATAAGGGAGACCTCCGGTTATAGTTAAACCTCTGGCATCATTTAAGCAAATACCCATTTCATCACAGGCAACCTGAACTGCAGAGGGAAAACAACTATATAAGTCGAGAGCATCAATATCATTGATTGTACAACCAGCCATTTCGAAGGTCTCACGAGCAACAATCCTCATGGCAGGAGAAGAATAATAATTTACTCTATCACTTAAGTACCAATGATCATAAGCATCAGCACATCCATGCAAATAAACCCATTTATTCTTAGGTATACCTAACTCTTTTGCTTTAGCAACTGACGTTAATATTATTGCTGCCGATTGATCTATAAATGCATTGGAATTCATCAATTTTGTATATGGAAAACCTATGTATGGATTGTTAGGATTAACATTAGCTATTTGTTGTGGGGTAAAACCCTGCCTCCTATCAGCTAACAAATTACTAGCAGCAACTGCAGCAAAACCAGAAAACAACTTACCCATTTCTAAGGAATGTTCTCTAATTGTACGACCTTTTTTTCCTCGAATTGAATTTTCGATCATTGGGTAAGCAAATATGGCTCCAGACATGTGATGTCTGTCTTCAATTTCTGACCATCCACGTTTTTCAACACCCCACTCTTCGTATTCGCCTCCAGTATCTTCATTCCAATTAAGAGAAATGCCAGCACGTTCAGCTCTTTTTTGGGTAGCTAATGACTCACCTCCTGCAATCATCCCAATCTCCAGCTCTCCTCGAGTAACCATTTCAAACATTCTATTAACACACCACTGAGGCATATTTCCTCCTGGATAGGTATAAATTAAACGATTAACATTTTCTGCACCCAAACGTTTTGATAATGAAAGTGGTGGATTACTGTATTTACCAAATGGGCATTTAAAACGCCAACTTGTGTCTGAAAATGAACGAATAACAACAATTGTATCTAACTTTTTTAAGATAGATTTACCAATGTGAGTATCGTCGGCTGCTTTAAATCCAGCTGAAGCAGTTAGATCCATCGGAGATAGAGCAACTAAAGGATCTTGCTCACGTTGCGTAATTTGACCACTACCAACTAATATTGGTATTCTTTTTTCATCCATTTGAGGATCTCATATATAATACACATAAGCCAAATATAATTGATAAGCACTCTTAACAATAAAAATAACATAACTCAGTTCTAAAGGTTAATAATTTAGATTATTAATTGTATTTAAACAAACAGATAGTACAATTTTTATATGTTTTATGGAGTTTATGTATGACTAATATTGAAGAAACAAGAAAGCTACAATACAAAATTATGCAAGATATGGCATCAGGCGCACTAATACCCATGATGAGAATTGGAGACGAGCTCAATTTGTTTAAAAATTTATTTAGGTTAGGTCCATGTACCTCAGATAAATTTAGTGCTCAAGTTAAAATGGATCAAAGATATATAAGAGAATGGTTACTTTCCTTAGCCGCTGCTGGATATATTAATTATGACAAAAAAAGTCAGGAATTTTTTCTAAGTGAGGAGCAATTTGCAGTTTTAGGAGATGAAAATAGCATTTCTCTAATGATTGGAGGTTTTGAAAATTTAGTAGGAGCAATTCATAATATAGATATCATAAAAGACAATTTTAAAAATGGTAAAGGAACAGGTTGGGGAAATCTACATCCATGTTGTTTATCTGGATCCGCAAGATTTTTTAAGCCATCATATTCTATTTTTTTAATTAAAAAATGGATACCTAGTCTTGATGGAGCAGACGAAATGCTTAGTAAAGGTGCTACTTTTGCAGATATTGGTTGTGGCCATGGATATTCAACCTCACTAATAGCTGAAAAATATAGTAATTCAAGAGTAATAGGAATTGATCCACATGAACCTTCAATTACAGAAGCGAAAAAAAATAATACAAATCTTAAAAATTTAGAATTTAGAGTAAATAATGCTAAGAATTATGAAGGAAAATACGACATAATTGCTTTTTTTGATTGTCTTCACGATATGGGTGATCCAATAGGAGCTATCCAATATGCAAAAACAAAACTTAATGCAAATGGAATAATTATGCTCGTCGAACCTACAGCTGATGATTTACCAGAAAATAATTTTAATTTAATAGGACAAATGTACTATTCATTTTCTACAATTGCTTGTATTCCAGCTTCTAAATCTCAAGAAGTTGGTTTAGCACTTGGAGCTCAAGCGGGTCCAAAAAAATTATTTTCTATATTAAATCAAGCAGGATTTAAAGATACTAAAGTAACATATAAGACTGCCTCAAATATGGTTATACAAGGGAGGTTGTTGAATAATTAATTAAGTATATGGTGGAACTAACTAGGATTGAACCTGTCGTATGGCCCTGTAACCCAATGAAATAATTAATTTTATTTTTCGTACGAGTCAGCACAAGATACCCTTTTGTCTATTTTTTAATGTCTACATTATAATTTGGATTAAAAAAACAGGTAAAATTATTTAACAAGACACTTTAAACCTGTTACGCCCTATACTCTTTTCATAATCACCTAATTTATTATTAAATCTAAAATTAGTTTGCAATTTGATATTTAATTAATGAACATGTTTTTAAATACATACATAGAGAGGTTTATAATGTCACCTACGATCATTAATCATGAGCAATCTGAATATTGGAATAAAAAAAATGGTCATAAGTGGGTAGATAATGATAATTCTATGAATGAAAGACTAACTATTTTAACCAAAGCACTTTTTTTAAAAACTAATATTGAAAAGGGTGACAAAGTTTTGGATATAGGATGTGGAGGTGGACAAACATCTTTTGAAGCATCTCAGTTAGTTGGAGAAAATGGTTATGTGTTAGGAGCTGATATTTCTTACCTTTTGTTGGATTTAGCAAAAAGTAAGTATTCAAAAATAAAAAATTTAGATTTCAAAAATTGCGATGCTGAAAACTTTGATTTTAAAAAAGATAATTTTAATAAAGTTATATCAAGATTTGGAGTTATGTTTTTTAAAAACCCTATTCACGCTTTTCAAAATATCAACAAATCAATAAAAAATGGGGGTTCTTTAAATTTTGTATGTTGGACAAATATGATGGAAAATGAATTCCATACTGCTGCAACAAATATAATTCTTCGACACATTAATAAAGAATTTCCAAAATTAACAAGAGATCCAGGTCCTTTTGCATTTAATGACAAAGAATATATTCAAGAGATTTTAAATAATTCTGGATTTAAAAATATTAAAGTTGAAGAGACATATACTTCAATTTCAACTGAAGATACTGCTAAAAAAGATGCTGAGCTTCTTTTGAACTTAGGTATGGGAGCCAGATTACTAGCAGAAGAGGATTTATCAGACGATAAGCTTTTAAGTATAAAAAAAGAAATAGAAGCGATGTCTAAGAAAAGACAAAAAAATGGTAAAATAAGTTACAAGGCTTGTCTCAATTATGTTTCAGCAACTAAATGAAAGAAAAAAATGGTGGACTAAATGGGATTGAACTTGTCGTATGGCTTTGTAAGTAATTGAAATATATAGTTATATTTTTAGGTAGAAACTTTTGCAGTCTCATAAAACAATCCTTTTGTTAAATAATTTTAACTAATTATGAAACTGCAAGTCAAAATTTATTTTAACAGACTATTTCATACCTGTTACATCCTACGCATTATTACTTTTAGGAATTTTGTTTAATTTAAAATATCAGAATTGTCTTAATAAGTTTTCATCTCTTAATGGCTCTACTTGTAGAATCTGACTTGGCATAATATTACATACATTACAGTCTTGTCCGAATAATTTAATATAGGCAGATAGGTCTTTATGCCATTGTTTTAATCCTTCTCGAGGTGAGGTAACCTCAAAACATAGCTTCTCTAATCCCAAGTTGTTAATAACTTTATCAAAAACATTCTTAGCGTTATCATTTTGCAATTCAAACTCCTCGTGATCGAGTATAACAAAATCAGCACCATCATTTAAAAAAGGATCAGCAGTTTTTAAGATTTCTTCTGATGTAGAAGGTATATCTGGGCTTCCATGTTTCCAATTTCTTAATGGATGGTGTTCATACATAAATTTTATTGAAACTTTTTTTGCTAATTTTCTCCAATCTGACCATTGCTTTTCAGAGATTTCACCTCCTGTATTCATAAATTCCATACTATCAAATCCAAGTGTTTTTCCATGTTCGATTGCATGTTCAACACAATTTTTTTTGTAAGCAAATTTGAAGTATGTATGGTCTAAAAAGGGTATTACATCATATTTTTTGTACAATCTTATTTTTTTATTCAACCATTCGTGAGGAGAATATAAAACTTGTGGAGTTGTAAATTTAACATAATCAATTCTATCAGCTGCAACCTCTAAAAAATCTTCTAATTCATTTAATCCCAATCTTTCTAAATAATGAGGAGCTTCGTGAAATCCAACGTCTTTAAGCCACGTTTGTCTGATCTTTCTTGGCTTTTTAGGTAATTTAAGCCTAGGAAAAGTGTTTAAGGGGATGCTATTATCCATATTAAATTTAATATATTAATTTTCTAAGTTTTTCAAATCTTATATAATTTTAAATCAATGTAATTATTTGATTTTATTATATCTAAAAACATGATTTAATTATTTAACTTATTAATTAAAACTAAAGGAGGATTTATGTTCAGGTTTTTTATACTTTTATTAGCTGGATTATTTGCATTTTCTTTCAATGCTCATGCTAAAGTTGATTTTTCAGGTAAGACTATTACTTGGGTTGTCCCTTTTAAAGAAGGTGGTGGTACCAGTAGATTTTCTAGGTTTATTGAACCATTTTTAACAAAATATCTACCAGGTAATCCTACAATTAAGATTATGCATATTCCAGGTGGTGGGGCTATCAAAGGGTCAAATTATTTTCAAAAAAATGCTAAGCCAGATGGCACATATATTTTTGGCTGCTCTACATCCGTAATTGTTAATGTGGCAACAGGTAACCCTCTAGTTAAATATAACTTAAGTTCCTACAAACCAGTACTTTTGTTACCTCAAAATACACATTGGTTTACAAGAAGCGATTTGATAGATGAAGCACACGATATTAGTAAATTACAAAAGAGAAAACTTGTTTTATATGGTTTAAAAACTCCTGCTTCGGCTGATCTATTTCATATTTGGGTTTTTGATAAAATTGGTATCAAAGGAGCTAAGCCTATACCAGGATTATCCTCGTCAGGTGCATGGCAAGCATTCCAAAGAGGAGAAATACATCTTAATTCGCAAGGCGCAGCTAAATATATAAAAAATGTTAAGCCCCAAATTGAAAAAGGGAAAATTTTAGATATTATGACACTTGGACTTGTTGACGCAAATGGCAATATTTCAAGAAATCCATTAGCTCCAAATGCACCTACATTTGCTGAGATGTACGAAAAAGTTAACGGTAAAAAACTATCTGGAGATGATTTAGAAGCTTTCTATTCAATTGCGGCTGCATGGTCTCAAGCATCAAAATCAATGTTATTACCCGAAAATACACCAGACGATATTGTTAAAGTGTATAGAGATGCAGCAAAAAAAATGGTAAATGATCCAGACTTCAAAGCGAAAGCAACAAAGGTATTAGGACCATATCCTTTGACTGTTGGCGAGGAAGCTGGTGCTATTATAAAAAAGGCAGCTATTTTTTCTGACAATACAAAGAAACAGCTTAACAAGGTTTTAAAGAAACATAAATTTACTTATAGAGTTAAGTAAGTTTTAAAAATAACTGCCGTTTATAAACGGCAGTTATTGAATGATTTTATATGGAACAGTTTGTCTTTGCTTTTTTTCAATTATTTGAATTAACACACCTTTTATTTTTATTTGGCGGGACTTTACTTGGCCTTGTAGTTGGCATATTACCAGGTTTAGGAGGGACTTCCGGATTGGCACTTGTATTGCCATTTGTGTATAGTCTAGAACCATCTTATGCATTAGCAATGATGATAGGTGTTTTAGCACCTACTACTACTTCAGACACATTTCCAGCAGTTTTAATGGGGATACCAGGTACTGCTGGTTCTCAGGCGACTGTAATGGATGGCTTCCCTTTATCCAAAAAAGGAATGGCTGCAAGAGCTTTAAGTGCTGCCTTTTGTTCCTCTTTAATGGGAGGTATTTTTGGAGCATTCATATTATCTATTTCTATTTATTATGCCATACCAATTATAATGGCCTTTGGATTTGGAGAACAATTTTTACTTATTATTCTTGCCCTTCTTATGGTTGGGGCTTTAACTGGCGAAAATTTTATTAAAGGTATTACTGCGTGTATTTTAGGTTTAATTATTGGTTCTATTGGTTCAGCTCCCATTACAGGTGATCTAAGATTTACATTTGGCACTCTTTATTTAGTTGAGGGAGTTCCAATTGTAATTGTGGGTTTAGGTTTATTTGCCTTGCCAGAAATTGTTGGACTTCTTGATTCTAAAGGAGCAATAGCAAAAGCATTGAAAAATGAAAAAGGTTGGTTTAGAGGTATCAAAGATGTTTTTAAAAATTGGTTTCTTGTACTTCGTTGTTCTTCAATTGGTTGTATTGTTGGAGCACTACCAGGCTTAGGTGGAACAGTTGTTGATTGGATTGCATACAGTCATTTAAAACAAACATCAAAGGATACTTCAGACATAGGAAAAGGCGATATAAGAGGTGTAATAGCACCAGAATCTGCGAACAATGCTAAAGAAGGAGGTGCTTTAATTCCTACATTGCTATTTGGTATACCTGGTTCTGGTAATAAGGTTTTACTCCTAGGTGGCTTTATTTTGATTGGTATTGAACCAGGTTTAGAAATGGTAACCACTCACTTAGATCTCACTTACCTCATGATTTGGTCTTTGGCAATTGCTAATATACTAGGTGCTGGATTGTGCATCGGATTTGCATCACATATTTCTAAATTAACACTGGTGAGATATTATATACTTGCACCTGTAATGATCGTTTTAATATTTTTTGCCACATTTAATATCAATAGAGATTGGTATGATTTTATTGGATTACTTAGTTTTGGGCTAATTGGAATAACTTTTAAGGCATTTGGGTGGTCTAGACCTGCTTTGTTAATAGGTTTCTTTCTTTCTACTAAAGTTGAATTACTTAGTTATCAGACACAAGCAGTATACGGATTAACTTTTCTTACACGACCAGTATCAATTATTCTTATAGTTTTATGTTTTGGAACTATATTATTACTTTTAAGGCAAAAATTTAAACAAAATTATAGTTCAAGTGCCTTGAAAAATAAAAAAAGTCAAATTTACTATGTATTAATTTTACTAATTTTACCGTTGTTGATGATTTCAGTGATATCGTCTTTGGATTATAGGGCAAGTTTATATCCTATAAGTCTGTGTTTTATTTCAATAATACTTTTGATGGTTATATTTTTTGTAAAGATTATTGATTATAATAAACATCATTTATTAAAATATTCGATTGTTAAATTTGTTAATATAAATATTTATGAACAAAATAGTGGTTTTAATAATCAATTTTTCTATTACTTAAGCTTTATAGGTTACTTAATAATGAATTTTATTGTAGGGTTTCCAATAGCATCTGTTATTTTTATTAATACTTTTATTATTTTTCATGATAAGCGAGATTATAAAATCTCAATTATAATTTCTTTTGTGTTATTAGTAGTACTTTGGTTTCTATCGCATATGTTGACACTCCAATTTCCTAATGGTCTAATTGGTTCGTTGATAGATACGCCATGGTGGTTAGGTGGTGAATTAAACTAAAATTTAAAGGAATATTATGTCCAAAAAACCATTTCCTTATCTTCCATTTATTAAAAGAGATAAAAAACCCAGAGAAACAGGTATTAATTATGTGAGATCACCTGTGTTGGTAGGTAGAACCATAGAAGACTATCTTGAAGCATATGGGGACATGATTGACATATTAAAACTTTCAGGAAAACAAGCGGCTCAAATTAATGAAAAATCTTTAATTGATTACATTACTACATGTAAAAAATTCAATGTTATGGTTTCTATTGGTAATCCTGTCATGGACGTTGCTTTAATGGCTGGTAGAAAAGTAGTTGATGATTATATAAATAAATGTGAAGACTTAGGTGTTGATATAATTGAAATATCGAGTATTGCGCGTTCAATTGATGATGACGATGTTTGTACAATAATTGAAAAAGTTTCTAACAAAGGTATTAAAGTTCTCAATGAAATCGGTGTGGCTTTTGCCCACTCTGAAGTAAATGATGAATCTATCTTTATACAAAGGTTAATTAATCAATCAAAAAAGTTCCTAAATGCAGGCTCATGGAAAATCTTATTAGAATCCGAAGGCTTAACAGAAAATATGAACAAAGAAAATCATAGATGGAATATTGTTGATAGGATTATTAGTCCTTTAAAATTATCACAATTTATGGTTGAAGCAGATGATCAAGATGTCTTTTGCAAGTATATAGAAATTTATGGCCCAAATATTAATATGATGATCGACTATTCACGTCTCTTGAAAATGGAAGATGCGAGAATTGGCTATGGTCCCTCGCAATTCCTTTGGGGGAAAGTCGTAAAATATTAAATCAATTTAAATACTTTAATTAGTTCGTGTTAAATTTTAAAGGTATTTTATTTTGGTAGAAATGGTGGGACTAACTGGGATTGAACCTGTCGTTTGGCTCTGTAAACCATTGAAATCATAAAGTTTATTTTTTATACTAGACAGCACTAGATACCCTTTTGTCTATTTTTTTACTGTCAAGATAATGATGTAGTTTTACTAGACAGGTCAAATTGTTTTACTAGCCACTTTAGACCTGTTACACCCTATGCCTTACGTCTTTTAGCCATCTTGTTTGTTTTAATCTTTTTAACCATCTTAGGTTTTTTCTTCTTTAGTTTCATAAATATATTATATTAACTTATATAATATTACTCAAAAGTGTAGCTATATTACATCTCAGAATTAACTGTAATTTCAGCTGATATTGGCTCTGACTCATAATTGTAAACAAAAACACCCGAGTATTGATTTTCTTTGAATGTAAATGACGCTTTTAAATCTTTAAAAATTGATGTAGCGTCTTTATCAAATTTATTTAAGTCAGCACCAGTTTGAAATCTAATACTTATTGATAAACTACCACATGAGCCAATAGAAATATTTAGCGATCTAATATTGTATTGAGAAATTCTTTTGCCCAGATTATCGGAACAAAAAGAAGAAGCAACCTTAGCTTCAGATACACCAGAAAACTTTAAATTATATATTTTTGCAAACATTTAGTTAATCTCAGATAATAATTCTTCAATTTTATTATCAGCTTCATGACCTTTAATTTTGATTTTTTTCATATTTTTTGGTTTAAGCTCCATATCTTCTAATAGTTTTCTTCCAAAATGAGATAAAACAAAGGAACTATTTGTGTTTTTTTCACATAAATTATATTTCAATAAATTAGAAGCATTGATTTCTAAAATATCAAGGTTTGCTGCCAAAGATAAAAATGCCTCAAGATCACTAATTGTAAAACCTAGAAATTTTTGTTTAAAAATATTTATTATTTCTAGAACTTTATTTGATGTAAGTTCCTTTTGCTCAATATGTAAGTCAAGTAGATGAGCCATATTTGAAGTGATCTTTTTTACCAACTCTATTTGTTTTTGAGATAATTCTCTGGGCTTGGGATGTTTCATACATAATGTCCCTAAGGCATAATTATCTCTATTTATTACAGGAAAACCAGCATATCCTAGCGTTGTTGTTGTGCCATCTAAGATTTTTGGATGATTCTTCCAGATAGGATCCTTTCTAAGGTCAGGCATTAAAAGTGGTTCGACGTCAAGCAACACGTAAGCACAAATATTATTTACACCCTTGTCACTTATTGATCCCGAAACAAATTCATCTCTACCTGATGAAGAAATACTACATTGATTATTTCCGTCAAACAGGCTGAATGTAGCGCTTTGAAATCCAGTCAAATCTTTAGCTAGATCGCAGTAAACTAGAAACATCTCTGAGTTAGGAGAGTCAATTAATCCAGTTTTTATGACGGTTTTAACCCTTTCATTTTCGTTAAATGGTACTGGAGCAAGTTCCATAAAAACACCTTTCAAATAAGT